>DASWQX010000175.1:0-7329 GCA_036403495.1 Thermoanaerobaculia bacterium | reverse complement strand
GTCCCTTCGGGGCTCAGGGATCTTCTGAAATCGCTCAACCTGGGGCTGACGCCCCAGGCTACATGCCTTTGCCCCTTGCGGGGCAAGTCAAGAGAGCTGGCAAAGTTCGCCCTTGCGAGCGAGGACGGCGAGCCTGCCCTCTGCTTCAGACCAAGACAAGGGGACAAGCATCTCCTTTCGCTCAGACCCTACCTGCTGCGGTGCCCTACTAGCACGAGGGAGAGAATTTTCGCTGACGATCCTGCCGTCGGCACCTAAGATGTGCCATCGCGGCCCGCGCGGACCAGGGAGGCCCACGGCCGGCGCCGCGCGGGAGACCGCACCATGCGCCGCTCTGTCATGGCCCTGACCCTCGCCGCATCGACGCTGACCGCCATATCCTCCGGTTTTTTCCATCCGCTTTGGAGTTACCTCTCCTCGTTCTGGGGCGAGTCGTCCGGCAAGGCCGGCCCCGGCATGGATCCTTGGGGTGGGAGCCTCAGGACGCCGCCGCCAAGCGTGAAAGCAGGCCCTGGCGTGGACCCTGATGGTCACACCCTTACCGCGCCGCCGCCCAGCACCAACGCAGGCGCCGGCTGGGACCCAGACGGCTTCCATTGAGAGGCTCATAGCTCGAACCGGAGGCGCTTGTGATAGCGAGCGCGGAAGAGATATCGCAGGACGCTTTGGGCAAGCTCGGCCGTAGCCGCTTCCCTTTGAGCGACTTCGTAAAAGAGCCGCAGGGCGGCCAAGGCCTCCCTGTGAACATCCTCGGCTTCAAAGAGGGCGGGCAGACCGCGAGCCAGCGTCTTGACCTCGGCTGTCCGCCCCTCCTCCAACAGCAGGACCGCTTCTTCCAGCAGAGCTAGAGCCACGTCATACCCCATTTTGAGGACCATGAACTCACGTCGCGCCTGCGCCAACAAGCTTAAGGCCTCCCTGGTCCGGCCCACACCGGCAGCGATCCGACCGTCGATCCATGTGAGGCGAAGGAGTCCAATCTCATCCCCCATCTCGGAGGCGATTTCGCGCCCCTCCTTCGCCAACTCTGCGGCCTCCGTGAAGCGGCCAACGTGGGAGAAATTGAGAGCCAAGTTGCAGTTAAGAATGTTGTGTAGCCGCGGATCGGACTGGACCTCTGGCAAGGTCTTCGCTTCAAGGAGGGCCTCGATCGCCCGCTCGTACTCGCCCATAGCCTCCAGCGTGAACCCTTTTTTGATCAGGACGCGTCCCTGAGAGCGGCTCACTGCTCTGGCCTGCTCCAGCAACGCCAAGGCCGCTTCGAACCGGCGCTGGGCGCGGCACAGGGAGGCTTCCAGATCGAGCAGCCGCCCCGGATCCAGAACGCCGTCCGGGTCGGAGCCGGCGTCCCACAACCTTCTGGCCTTCTGGAAAAGGATGTCCGAGGCCTTCAGCTTGCCGGCCACCCGCAGGATGTTCGCGATGTGGGCCGCCGCGTAGGCCTTGACGCTTCGCACCCAGCGCTTCGGCCCCAGAATCCGCCGGGCGGCCTCCCGGGCGAGACGCGCCAGGAAGGCCGCGCGTTCGAGGTCGCGGGAGGCCTGCACGGTCGACTCCTCGCAGAGCCGTTCGACGAGGGCCCAGCTCTGGTACTCCCTCGCCGCTCGGACCACGGCCCACTGCTCGTCCTCGGGAAGGCCCTGCAAGACCTGGAACAGCAGCGAGGCGTGCCAGCGGGCCGGTTCCAAATCGGCGGGCCGCGGGTAACGGTCCATCGCCGGGGCGGCCCGGGAGCGCCGGACGGCGTCGGTCAGCACCCTCCGGCCCACGTCCGCGAGCTCCAGGAGGCCGAGCTCGACCTCGGCCCGCTCCGCCGGCGTCAGATCCCGGTTCTGCTTCAAGGCGGCCAGGGACTTGAGGCACGAGGTGACGATCGCGACCTCCGCCGGCTCGTCTCTCACCGCCGCCAGCAGGCGCTCGAAGATGTCCTCCTCGATCTCCGCTCCCCGCAGGAGCTGGGAGATCCGCTTCTGCGGGATGCCCGACGCGGCGCCGATCTCCTTCTGGCTGCGGTCGTGCCAGAGGGCGAGCATCGAAATGAGGAGCGAGCGGAGTTTGCGGGACATGGATCTACTGAAGGGAGTGCGGCTCCGGGTTTAAGCGTGACACCGGACACTGTTACACGCGTTCCTCCCGCGCGCAACGTTCCGGCCGGGAATCCGCCCGCCGGTAGCGCTTCGAGGGAAATTTCACGGGCCGGCGCTAGCGCTCGATCCGGCGCGCGGTCTTCCCCTTTATTTTGGCGTCATGAGCACGCAAGAGACCCTGATCGCAATCCCGACCCTGGAGACGGAACGGCTCTGGCTGCGGCCGTTCCGAAGCGGCGACTTCGAGGACTACGCCGCGCTGAACGCCGACCCGGAAGTCCTGCGCCACCTCGGCAGCGGGGCGCAGACGTGGGACCGGGGACGGTCCTGGCGGCATCTGGCCTTCCTGATCGGGCACTGGCAGCTCGGCGGCGCCGGGATGTGGGCGCTGGAGCACAAGGAGACCGGAGACTTCGTCGGAATGGCCGGCTTCGCCGCCCCCGACGGGTGGCCCGGCTTCGAGCTGGCCGGGAGTCTGGCGCGGCGCTGGTGGGGGCAGGGCTATGCGACCGAGGCCGGACGCGCGGCGCTCGCCCATGCATTCGAGGTCCTCGAAAAGGATCACGTCCTCAGCCTGATTCATCCCGAGAACCGGGCCTCCATCCGCGTCGCCGAACGGATCGGCGAACGGCTGGAGGGGCGAATCGATCACGTTGGACGCGAGATGCTCCGCTATGGGATCGACCGGGAAACGTATCGCAGAGAGGTCGCGCGGCTGGCGGCTTGAGAGGCTGGCGGGCTCCTACCCCATCAGCCGCCGCAGCTCCGCCGCCAGCACGGCCAGCGCGGGCTCGGGGGCGAACTTTTCCAGGATCGACTCACGCCCCTGGCGGCCGAGGGTGGCGCGCAGGGCGGGGTCGGCGAGCAGCTCCTGGAGGGCGGCGGCGGCGGAGGTGGAGGAGCCGGGGGTGAAGAGGGCGCCGGTGCGCCGGGGGTGGACGAACTCGGGGAAGGGGCTCATGTCCGGCGCCGCCACCGCGCACCCCCTCGCCATGGCTTCGGCGATGGTGAGGCCGAAGGATTCGCCGCGCGAGGTCGAGATCACCACGCCCCCCGAGTCGCGGACGGCGTCGAGGAAGGCGGGGATGCGGCCGTAGGGGAGCGCTCCGAACCAGCGCAGGCGGCGCAGGGCGCGCTCCTCGCGGGCCGCCTCCAGCAGCCGCTCCGCACCGTCCGCCTCGACCGGCTGGCCGATGATCCAGGCCTCGTGCTCCACGCCGCGCCGCCCCAGCTCGCCGGCGATCTCCACGAACCCCCGCCAGTTCTTGTGCTCGTCGAGGCGGCCGATCCAGGCCACGACCGGGCGCGGCGGCGGCGCGGGGAAGGGCGTGGGGGGCTCCACGAACTCCCGCCGCAGGGGGTTGGGGACCACCCGCACGTCGATCCCGGGAGCCAGGCGCTCGCGGACCAGCCGGCGCTGCCCCTCGGAGGGGGTGAAGACCGCCGCCGGCCGGTAGGCGGCGAGGCCGCGGAGGTACTCGATGCTGGCGAGGTAGGCGGAGTGGCACTCCATCACCAGCCGCGGGCGCTCCGGCGGTACCAGCGCGAACGGCGCGAACCCGGGGAGCACCTCCTCGGAGTCGATCGAGGCGAGGAGGTCGAATCCCTCGCGGCGGGCGAAGCGCAGGCACTCCTCCACCGGTCCGACGTGGAGGCGGTCCTCCCGCCCCTGGAAGATCGAGCGGCCGCCGTAGTCGTGAAAGAACCAGGCGTGCGCCTCGATGCCGGCGGACTCGGCAAGACCGTCGAGGCGGGCTCGGAGGACCGCCTCGACGCCGCCCAGGGTCAGGTATTTGTAGACGAAAAGGACCTTCAAGGTCCCCCCTCGAACAGGGCGCGCTTCTCGGCCACCCGCTGCCGCCCTTCGGCGAGCGCGGCGAGCAGGGCGTCCAGCCGGTGGTCCCAGGTGCAGGTGGCGGCAAAGGCGCGGCGGGCTTCCCGCGCCTCCGGCGTGCCCTGGAGGGCCGCGGCCTCGACGGCGGCGAGGAACCCCGCTTCCCCTTCGGCGCGGGCGACGAACGCCTCCCCTCCGGCCGGTGAGGGCACGCCGGTCACCACCACCGGCAACCCCATGGCCAGGTATTCGTAGGTCTTGATCGGATCGGCGCCGGCCGCCAGGCGGTCGGGCTTGAAGGGGATGACGGCGACGTCCCAGTTGGCGGCGAAGGCGGCGAGGTCGGCCTGCGGCTGCTTGCCGAGGAGCTCGACGTTGGCCGGCAGGGAAACCCCCTCGGGAGAGCCGCCGTAGCCGATCAGGTAGAAGCGCCAGCGCGGGCGGCGGGCGGCGGCGGCGGCGATCAGCTCCCAGTCGAACCAGGCGCCGGCGAGATAGCCGAAGTAGCCGACGGTGATCTCGCCGCGGGCGAGCGGGCGGGGCTCGCGGATCTCGGCGATCCCCGTCTTGAGGCCGTTGCCCAGGATCTCGACGCCCGTACCGCCGAGGGCACGGACGCGGCCGGCCAGCTCGCCGTTGATGGCGAACAGGGCGTCGCAGGCGCCGATCAGGTGGCGCTCGAATTCGTCGTCGAACCAGATCGCCTGGCCGACGCGGTGGAACTCCTCCCAGTCGTCGATGACGTCGTAGACGGTGATCCAGCCGGCGGAATTCGCCGCCGAGAGGGTGGCGAAGAAGCCGGGGTAGGGGAACTCGAAGAGGGCGATCCGCTCGCGCCCGGCGAAGGCGCCGGTCAGCGCCTCGGGGTGGCGGACGACGATGTCGATGGGGATCTGCACGATCCCCTCCTCCAGGCGGTCCTGCGGGCGCCATTCGTCCTCGCGCCAGCGCCAGTAGACGAAGACGACCGGCACGCCGCGCCGCGCGAGGGTCAGGGCGATCTGGGTGGGGCGCTGCCCCTCGCTCTCCAGGAGCTGGGTGCCGGAGAAGATCGCCACCACCCGAGGCGCGCCGGCGGCGGCCACCCGCTCGGCGAAACGGAGGAGGTCGGCGCGGGGATCGGGCGCGTCGCTCTCGGCGGAAGCGGGCGCGGGCAGAGAGGCGCCCAGCCCCAGCAGCTTGCCGGCGGCGCGGCGGCCCAGCCGGTAGATTTTGCGGCGGCCGGAGCCCTCGGGGAAAAGGGCGCGCATCAGCCGCCAGAAGCGGGTGGCGAGCCGGTAGACGACGGTGCGCTCGAAGGCGGTGAGGCGGCGGTCGAGATCGTTTCGCTCGCGCAGCAACTGGTCCCGGGTCTGGCGCTGGACCTCGATCTCCCGCCGCAGCCGCTCCAGCTCCCGCGCGGTCGCGGCGCGTTCGGCGGCGCGCTCGGCGGCGCGCTCGGCGGCGCTCGCCGTCTCCCGCCGGCCCCCCTCCAGACCCTCGGCCTCCAGGCGGAGCACCGCGGCGACCTTGGCGAGCGTCAGGTCGTCGAGGAAGCGCCGGGCCTCGGGGCGCGGCGGTGGCGGACCAGCGGCGAGCGCCGCCAGCGCCGCGGGAGCGCTGCGGCGGGCGAGCTCCCGCTGCTCGGCGGCGAAGGGGGCGAGCCGGTCGCGGATCTCCCCGCCGGCCTGGCGCAGGGCCGCCGCCACCTCCGCCGCCCGCCAGCGCTCCGGCGGCAGCGCCAGGCCGGCGAGCCCGGCGGCGGCGAGCAGCGCGGTCACCTTCGGGTCGTAGGCCAGGCCGGCCACCGGCACGCCGGCGGCGAGGGCGAAGAGGGCCGCGTGATACCGCATCGCCAGCACCCGGCCGCAGCGGCCGAGCACCCCCGCCAGCTCCGCGGGCGCCAGGGGGCGCGACACCACCAGCGCGCGGTCCGGGCTCGCCAGCGTCGCCGCGATCCGCCGGCTCACCGCCAGATCCTCCGCCGGCTGGAAAGGCAGAAAGAGGAGCCGGTCCGGCGTCTCGGCCAAATTAAGGTCGAGCGCCTCGGCGATCTCGGCCTCCCAGGCGTCTGGATCGGCGCCGAACGCCCAAGGACGGAGCGCCACGCCGGTGAGGGGCTCGTCCGGCGCCACGCCGAGCTCGGCGAGCAGGGCGTCGAGATCCGCTCCCGCGGCGGGCGGCAGCAGGAACGCGGGGTCGGCCGACAGCTCGATCTCCGGCCCGTCCGGGCCGGGAATCCCGATCTCGCGCAGCAGGGCGAGCGACTCCGGATCGCGCACGGTGGCGCGGGTCGAGAGCGCGAAGGCGGCGCGGGTCAGCCGCCGCCCCTCCTCGGTGGCGAGCGGACCGACGCCGACGGCGTAGAGCATCGCCGGCCGGCCGAGCAGGGCCGCCAGCGCCGGGAAGGCGAGATAGGTGAGGAGCCCACCCTGGCGGGCGGTGAGGAAGCTCTCGGCGGGGACCGGCCAGTAGTCCTGAAACAGGCCGCCGCCGCCGAGGATCACCAGGTCGCTCGCGCGGACCGCCGCGATCACCGCCGTCAGGTCGTCCCGTGCCACGGCGCGGACGCCGTGCCGGGCCGCGGTCGCCGCCGGATCGCCGGAGGCGACGACGAAGTCGAGATCCGGGCGCAGGATGCGCAGCTCGCGGAGCATCGCGGCCAGGATCGCCTCGTCGCCGGCGTTGCCGAAGCCGTAGTAGCCGGCGATGAGCAAAGACCCGGCCGGCATCGGCGTCAAGGCGGGCTTTCAGCGGGCCGCGAGCGCGGGGAGAGAGGTCGCGGCGGCCGGGCGGAAGGGGGTCCAGGGGGCGCCGGCGAGGATGGCGGCGATGCGCTCCGCGGCGCGGCCGTCGCCGTAGGGGTTGACCGCCCGCGCCATCGCCTCGTAGGCCGCGGGCGAGGTAAGCAACTCGGACGCCGCCGCCACGATTCGCTCGCGGCCGGTCCCCACCAAGCGGGCGACGCCGGCCTCGACCCCCTCCGGGCGCTCGGTGGTCTCGCGCAGCACCAGCACCGGCCGGCCGAAGCTCGGGGCCTCCTCCTGGAGGCCGCCGCTGTCGGTGAGGACGAAGCGGCAGCGGGCCAATCGGCGCACCAGCTCGCGGTAGTCGAAGGGGTCGTGGAGCTGGAGGTTCGGCAGGCCGCCGAGCCGCTCGTAGGCCGGCTCGCGCACGTGCGGGTTGCTGTGGACGGGATAGATCCAGTCGACGCCGGGGAAGCTCTCGGCGAGGGCGCGCAGGGCGGCGAAAATCTCGGCCAGCGGCGCGCCGAAGCTCTCGCGGCGGTGGACGGTGATCAGCACCTCGGGGCGCTCGGGAGGAGGCTCGGCGCCGCGCGGCAGGAGCCGCAGGGCGTCGATGACGGTATTGCCCACGACGTGGACGCGGGCGGCGTCGCACCCCTCGGCGAGCAGGGCGCGGCCGGCC
>DASWQX010000174.1:0-2500 GCA_036403495.1 Thermoanaerobaculia bacterium | reverse complement strand
GGTTCGGCGGCAACCTGAAGGCAAACCTGACCTACAACGGCGGACCGGTGATCAGCTCGGCGAAGGTGGTCTTCATCTTCTGGGGACCGAGCTTCAGCAACGCGGCCTCTCCGGATTACGCGTATGCTCAGGGGCTCCAGGCCTACCGGAATCAGCTCGGCACCACCCCGGAGTACAACGTCATCACGCAGTATTCCGGCATCCAACTCTCCAACCTGGGTTCGGGCACCGCGGACTGGTTCGACACCTCGACGCCGGCGACCAACGTCACCGACGCTCTCGTCCAATCGAAGGTCAACTCTTATCTTGCGAGCCATACCTTCGATGCCAGCGCGATCTATGAGGTCGTCATCCCGAGCACCTCGTACTCTTCGAGTGGCTCGAGCACCTCGTGCGGCGGCACGAATCTCCAGTATTGCGCCTATCATGGCTGGATCGGCAGCGGCGCCTCGGCCAAGAAGTATTCGATTCAACCATACCCGAGCTGTGGCGGCTGCCAGGCCTCGGGCTGGACGGACGTGCAGAACCAGGAGCATTTCGTGGTTCACGAGACCCGCGAGGCAGTGACCGATTCAACGGGCACCGGCTGGACCGAAGGGGTGAACGAAGCCGACGACAAGTGCGCGTGGACTCCCGCGCCGTTTTTCGGCACCGGCGGCTATGGCTATCAGTATGAGTGGTCGAACGCGGCCGGCGGGTGCGTCCAATCGGTCGCGATCGTCGCGTCGCCGACCTGCGGCGAATCGACCTGCGTGTCCCTCGGCGGCGCCTACATCAGCCATTTCACGGGCCTGAACTGCACCGGCGGCGAGACCTACTACACGCCCTACTTCAGCAGCGATGGAATCCGCCGTTCCTGGGACGGCAACGGCATCGCCGGCAGCATCCTGAGGACGGCGACCAACATGTCGTACAAGGACTCTTCGGGGACCTGCACCAACGCCTGGCCTGCGGGCAACACGCTCAGCGGCTTCGTCGCCGTCTACCGGTCCGGCACCCCTCCCGGCACGTCCTGTGGCGAATCGAGCTGCGTGGCCCTCGGCGGCGCCTATATCAGCCACTTCACCGGCAAGAACTGCACCGGGACCGAGAGCTACTACACGCCCTACTTCAGCAGCGATGGGATCCGCCGCTCCTGGAACGGCAGCGGCAACGCCGGCACCGTCCTGCGCACGGTGACGAACCTCTCCTACAAGGATTCCTCGGGGACCTGCACCAACGCCTGGCCCTCGGGCAACACCCTCAGCGGCTTCGTGCTCATCTACCGTTGAGCGCCGGCTGAATGGAAAGGCGGGGACTCGAGTCCCCGCCTTTTGTTCGCTTTCGCGAGATCGGGAGATCAGCAGGACCAACTGGTCGTGGGACGCGTCCCGCAGTGGCTCAGGCAGGTGGTCCGCGCGTTGTTGCAGTTCGTCACGCAGGGATTCCGCACGGTGCAGTGATTGATGCAGGTGTCGTAGGCGTTCAGGCAGTTGGTCCGGCAGGTGTCGTAGGTGTTGATGGCGGCGCAGTCGTGCATCGCCCCGCAGCAGGTGACCGATCCCAATGAGCTCGTGCACATCCCGGTCGCGACCGTGCAGCTCAGCGTCGAGCCCCCCGAGCACGGTTCCGTACAGGTCTGCGATGCCGACGCGACTGTCGGCCCGCCATAGATCGCCAGCACCAGCACCGTCAACAGACCCGTCAGCAAAAGAGCTTTCCTCATCGCTTCCTCCTTGGTTGGATGCCTTCAAGTTATTTGCGGATAGCCATGATAGCCCGGGGGCCGCTTCGAGGTCCATCCCGGCGGGCTCCCGACGTAGTAACCTTGCCGGGTCAGGCCGGCCGGCACCGCGCGAAGCCGCCTGTCCCTGGTGATCGAGGTGATCGAGCTCGTGATACAAGAGAGGGCTTGAGAGGTGAAATGAAGGCTCTGAAGAATTTGACCCTCGGCCTTGCCGCGTCCGCCCTCTTCGGATGCGCGTCCTCGAACCTCCCCGACCTCGCGGCCCGGCGGGGGCACTGCGAGCGCGACGATCGTCTCGTCGGGAGCTGGACCACCAAAATCAGCATGAGCCAATTGGGTCCGGGTTTCGAGACGGTGACCTACAACTGCGACTGCACATACACGGCGCGGTCCTGGATCCTCCTGCTGATCATTCCGATCCGGGGCACCGAGACGGGATGGTACAACGCGTCCAATGGCGAGCTGGTCACCGTCGGCGGCCAGTTTTCCAGCCGGATGGAAGCTCGGTATCATTTTGACGGCAAGACGCTCGTGGTCCAGCAGGGCGCTGAGCCGGAACGGTTTTCCAACGTGAGGCACCCGTCCTGTAAGGACAAGACGCTGCCTCCGGTGCGGTAAGATCCTCCGCCATGAGAATCCTATTTCTTCTTCTCCTTTCGCTCGCCGCGCTTCCCCTTTCGGCGCAGACGCCGGCGCCGCCGCCTGATCTCGCGCCTCTCCAGTTCCTGCTCGGCTCCTGGGAGGCCGAGCCGCAGCCGGGTGGCGGAACGGGGC
>DASWQX010000173.1:0-1519 GCA_036403495.1 Thermoanaerobaculia bacterium | reverse complement strand
TCCGGCTGTACCAGGAGGCGCAGCGCGCAGCACCCTGCCGTTCCAGCGGCGGGAACGGGCATCCGAGCATCGCGAGGAGGCGAGCGTTCAGCCTGAGGTCCGCCGACAGGCGCAGCACCAGGCTCGCATAGACGGCCGTGTGCGAATCGCCGGCGACGAAAAGCCGGGGCTTGTCGCCGTCACGGTCACACGAGCCGGTCGCCACATCCATGTCTCCGGCAAGCCGCGACGCGAGACCGTCGTTCCCGCACTGGCGGAATTGCGCCAAGGAGAAGATTCTCGGGTCGCGCCAGATCGTGCTGAGCGTCGCCGGAGGCGGGCCTGCCGTGAAGACGAGGATGACCCCCACCGTCGCCGCCAGCGCAGCGGCGGCGCCAACGAAGATCGCAGCCTGCCGCCGGAAGCCCTCGACGCCTAACCTGCGGAATGGCTGCTCGACGAACGCATAAGAGAGAAGCCCGAGGCCCAAGGTCACGGCAATGGCGGCGGAGCCGAGGACGATCCCGTCGATGCCGACCGTGCTCTTGAACAGGACGAACACGGGCACGTGCCACAGGTAGAGGGAATAGGAGCTTCGCCCCGTAAGGAGCACCGGGGAGAGGGTGAGAAGCCGAGCGGCGGCCGGAGAGGCGCAGGCCGACACGATGAGCAGGATGGCCGACGCTACGGCAGCGATCTCGCCGGGGAGCCAGCCGGGCGGCCGCGGCTGAAGGGCGGCCGCAAGGAGCAAGGGCAGAGCCGCGAGGAGGGGCAGCGTCCGCCCGGCCGCGCCGGCCTGCCGGAGCGGGGGCAGCCACCGCTCCACCGAGAGGCAGAGCAAGGTTCCCGCCCCCAGCTCCCAATAGCGCGCCGGCATCGCATAGAAGGCGAGCGCCGGCCTGCTCTCTCTGAGCGCCACCGCCAGCGCAAACGAGATCGCGCTCAGCAGCGCAAAGGCATGGAACGGCGCCAGGCGCCGCCTCGACCGCATCGTCGCCCAGTAGAATGCGGGGAAGAGGAGGTAGAACTGCTCTTCCACGCCCAGCGACCAGGTGTGGAAGAAGGGCGTATAGTCGAGGAGCCTGGTCGCGTAGCCGCCATCCAACGCAGGAAGCAGGATGTTGCTCGCTCCGACGGCGGCGAGGAGCGCGACGTAAGACGAGGCGGGAAACATGCTCCACGCCCAGGGGATGAAGAGGGTCGTGAGGATCGTCCCGCACACCAGCATCGCGAGCAATGCCGGGAGGATGCGCCGGATCCGTCGCGCGTAGAAGCGCGACAGGAGCGGCCGGAGGTCCTCCTGCTGCCCCCGCTGCAGCGATGCCGTGACGACGAACCCCGAGATGACGAAGAACAGGTCGACCCCCAGCAGGCCGCTTGGCAGCCGCGCCGGACGCAGGTGGTAGACGAGCACCATGACGATCGCGAGCGCGCGCAGGCCATCGATCGCAGGAACGTAGCCGAGCTGCGCTCCGGCACGCCGGCGGCTGTCCGCGCCGTCCTCTGTGCCGCGGCCGAGGGAGAGGGGCACTGTCGCCAT
>DASWQX010000172.1:0-8033 GCA_036403495.1 Thermoanaerobaculia bacterium | reverse complement strand
GCTCCCGTCCGGATCGACGGCGACCGCCAGGGGACCTTCCATGCCGACGCGGCGCAACGGTCCGGCCGGCGCGCCGCCATCGTCGAAGATCCGCGCATAGGAGAAGTTGCCGGTCACCCAGGTCAGGACGAAACCGCCCTGGGGCAGCAGGGCGAGGCGATAGAAGCGCCCTTCGGTGGATGGCACGACCACGGTCTCTCCCACGAACGAGCCATCGGCCGCGAAGCGCCGGGCCACCAGCTCCGGAAACCTGGGAAGGACCACCACGAACGAGCCGTCGTCCCGCACCGCGACCTGGGAGGTTTCCCTCCCGTGTTGCGGATTGTCGACGACCGTGACCTCTCCCGTCGTGGGGGTGCCGTCGGCCGTGAAGCGCCGGGCGAGAAGCTGCTGGACCTCTCCGATGTGCGCCGGCAGCCGTACCCAGGTGACCACGAAATCGCCACCCGCGTTCATCGCCAGGGATGAGAGCTCCTCCAGGGCCGCCGACGGCGCATGAACCGGAAACTGCGGTCCCAGCGGCGTCTGGGCGGCGGCGGGCGAAGCGAGGGACAGAACGGCCAGGCAGAGCCCGGCCGCCCACCCTTGGAGTTGTCGAAACCGTGGCTGCATGGTCTCTCCTTTCCTCTATCTGGACGACGTGCTGTAGAGAGCCTACGGCCGACGCGCCTTGAACCGCCGGCCGGAGATCCTGGTGTTGTCGTCCTGCCAGACCACGACGAACCGGCCCATGCCGTTGATCGCGACCTGCGGGTCTGCCTGGTTTCCGGTGGCGAGCTGCGGCACGAGGAAGATCGGGCGGGGAGACACACCGTCCGGCGCGAACACCTGCCCGAAGACAGAGTATCCATCCCAGGCGACCACGAGGCTCCCGTCCGGAGCCATGGCGACCGCCGAGTTTTCAAGCGTGAAGTGGGGGATGAGCGGGATCGCCGCGCTGAACGGGATTCCAGCGGCGGAGAACCGGCGACCGTAGAGCGCCACGCTCGTGCTCGTCGGCACATCGACCCAGGTCACGAGGAAGCTTCCGGCGCTGTTTTTCCCGACGTGAACTCTCGCGCTGAAATGGTCGCTCACGAGGATCTCCGCTCCCCGGGGGTGGCTTCCCGCGCCATACCGCCGCGCCTGGATGCTCCCCGGCACGGTACCCGACGGATCGGCCCTGCTGGCGACGGTCGACCAGGCGACCACGAACTCCCCCCCGGAACCCATGGCGACCCAGGGTCCATAGCCATAGTCGCCATCGCTCACCTTGGCGACCGCGATCGTCGGGCCCAGGGGTAGCCCGTCAGGGCTGAACACCCGAGCGGAGACCGTGCCGTCGAAGAGACTCCATCCGACCACGAACCGTCCGTCGGGTCCGCGGGAGAGCGATGCCGTCGGGACGGAAGGGGAGCCGCTCGCGACCTGCTCATCCAGTAGCAGGGTGCCGTCGGGTCCGAAGCGCAGAAGCTTCAAGGCGATCGGGGAAGAGAAGAGCACCAGGAACGAGCCGTCATCCTGGAGGGCCACCGCGAGGTTCTCGCCCGTGTTCTGGACTTGGCCGGCGATCCCGATCTCACCGGTTGCGGGCTCGCCGTCCGCCTCGAAACGGCGCGCGCGGAGAACGCCTCCGGTGAGATCGCCCGGGCCATACCAGAGGGCGACGAAGCTGCCACTCGCGTTGATCGCCACCTGGGGGCTCGTCGCGGAGAGCTGCCGGTGGACACTGACCTGGAACTGTGGACCCAGCGGGAGTTGGGCCGCGAGCAGGGAAGGGAGAAGGAAGAGCAGCAGGACGCAGAGCGGCAAGGGGAGGCGCTTCATGGAGATCTCCTCGAAGTCTGAAAGGGTATACGAAAACCTCCTCCCGTCCGTCGCGTCCCGGTGCCCCCGCACCACCAACGACATGCCAATCGTCGAGCCCGCCTCGTTCGCCGCCCTGGGGCTCGTCCCCTTCCGGGCGACGGGGGAGTCGCTGGACGACCTGCTGTAGGCCCGCCGGCTTATCTCCGGAAGCGGCGAACGAAGAGGTCGGGCACCAGCGAACGGCCGCTCACCCAGGCCACCACGAAGATGCCGCCGAGACCCGCCCCCACCGCCGGTTCGAGCTGCAAGGGCGCCCCGTGGTCGTCGGCCCGGCTCACCGGGCCGAGCGGGAGGCCGTCCGCCGAGAACCGGCGGACGTAGATGTGGGTCACCACACCCGTCGCCTCGGACTCATTCCAGACCGCGGCGAAGCCGGCGTCCGAGTCCGCGTCCACCACGGCGTCGAAACCGCTTTCGGGAGCTGCGTCCATCGCTTTCGTGGCCGCGCCGAGAGGTGCGCCATCGGCTGTGAAGGGCCGTGCGAACAGGCCGGCCTGGCCGGCCTGGCCGGCCTGGCCGTCCTCCGTCCAGAGGAAGAGGAGGTTGCCGTCCCGGTCCGCTCCGGTGTGGATCGCCCGCAGGACGACTTCCTCGGGGACTACCAGAAAGCTGGCGGCGAGCGGAGTGCCGTCGGCCGCCAGGCGCCGCGCCCGGACGTGGGATTGAAACTCCTGCGGGGAGCTCTGGATCGCCTCCTGCCAGGCCGCCGTCATCTCTCCGTCGGAGTCCACGGCGAGAGTGACCGGGGAGAAAGCCAGGTTGAAAGTGGGGCCGATCGCGGTTTGCGGCCCGAGCGGCGCGCGGTCCGGTCCGAAGGCGCGGACCGCGACTCCCGCCGTGGTCCGGTAGATCACGGCGAATCCACCGTCGCCGCGCGACGCGACGGCCATGTCGGTCCCCACCACGGGCGAGGCCACCACCGTGCTCCCCCGGAGGGCGCCGTTGGGACCATACCAGCGGGCCCCGAGAGACAGTACGGCCGGACCCCCATACAGGAAGGCCACCGCGAACGAGCCGTCCCGGGCGATCGCCACTCCGCTGGAGAGGGCGGTTCCCGCGACCGGGATCTCGCCGCTGGCGGGCGCGCCGCTCGCCGTGTACCGCCGAGCGTAGAGCGGGGAACCGCGCGAGGTTTCCCGAAGCCAGCTCACCACGAAATCGCCCCGCGCGCCGACCGCCACGTGCGGGTCGAACTGAAACTGCCGCGCATGGCTGACCAGGATGTCGCCACCGATCGGAGTCTGGGCGGGGAGAGCCGCGGGGACGGCCAGGAGCAACAGCCAGAGCAATCGCAGGGTTCTCTTCATTCGAGAATTCTATCCCGATCTACCGCGGCCGATACCTGCGGCCGAAGATCTGCCGGGGCACCGCTCCGACCACCACGAAATTGCCCCGGGCATCGCTCGCCACCAGCGGCTCGCTGCTGCCGGCGGTGTCCATCCGGAAGGCCGGACGGAACGGCGCGCCGTCCGCCGTGAAGCGTTGCGCGAAGGCGCCGGTCTGGCCGTTCGGGCCGGCGCCGAGCTGCAGCCAGGCGACGACGAAGTCGCCGTCGCGGTCCATCGCGAGCTTCGGCGACAGGGCGTTGCCCCCCTCCAGCCTCAGGAGGCCGGTCAGGGGATTGCCGTCGGCGTCCAGGCGGCGGGCGTAGATCCCGTCCGCTCGCGGCCCCGTTCCGATCGTTCCCTGCCAGAGGACCAGGAAAGCGCCGGCTTCGTCGCTCGCGATCTCAAGGCGGGAGATGATCCCGGAAGGGAGCGGTTCCTGAACCACGATCGGCCCTCCGACCCGCGCACCGCCGGCGTCGAAGCGCCGGGCGACGAGGTAGGGATCGTTGAAGCTTGGGTCCCGATCGGGCCTGGCGGCGATCCAGGCCACCACGAAGCCGCCGTCCGGTTCGGCGGCGACCGCCGGGGGGCCTCCCGCGCCGACGCGGCGCACCGGTCCGGCCGGCTCGCCATCGGCGTCGAAGATCCGGGCATAGGAGAAGTTGGCGGTCACCCAGGTCAGAACGAAACCGCCATGCGGCAGCAGGGCGAGGCCAAAGAAGCGCCCCTCAGTGGACATGGCGACCACGGTCTCTCCCGCGAAGGAGCCGTCCGCCCCGAAACGCCGGGCCACCAGTTCCGGAAACCTGCGGAGGACCACCACGAACGAGCCGTCGTCCCGCACCGCGACCTGGGAGGTTTCCAACCCGGGCTCCGGATTGTCGACAACGGTGATCTCCCCCGTCTCGGGAGTGCCGTCGGCAGCGAATCGCCGGGCGCGGAGCTCCAGGACTTCCCCGGTATGCGCCGGCAACCGCACCCAGGTGACCACGAAGTCGCCGCGCGCGTTCATCGCGAGCGAGGAGAGCTCCACCAGGGCCGCCGAGGGCGCGTTGATCGGGAAGGTCGGTCCCAGCGGTCGCTGGGCGACCGCGGGAGAAGCGAGGGACAGAGCGGCCAGGCAGAGCCCGGCCGCCCACCCCTGGAGCTGTCGAAACCGCGGCTGCATGGCTTCTCCTTTCCTCTACCTCTTTCTGTACCGCTGGGCGAGGATCACCAGGGGGCTTGGCGACCGGACCAGCACGAAGTTGCCGCCGGCGTCGCTCGCGACCAGTGCCCCCTCCTCGTCCGGAGCCACCAGGAAGGCCGGACGGAAGGGCTCGCCGTCCACCGTGAAGCGCTGGGCGAGAGTGCCCTCCGATCCCAGGAAGGTCACCACGAAGTTGCCGGCCACGTCGATGGCGAGTCGCGGCTGGCTCGTTCCGGGCCCTTCCAGTTGCACGACTCCGGTCAGCGGGGAGCCGTACGGGGCGAAGCGGCGGGCATAGATCCCGATCCGGGTCTCCCCACGGCCCCGCGCCGGCCTGAGCTGCCCCTCCTCATGCCAGACGAGGAGGTCGTTGCCGGCCCCGTCCGCCGCGGCCCGGAGGTTACTTGCGACGCCGTGGAACCGATCCTGTACGGCGAGCCGTTCTCCCAGGGGCACGCCGTCGGATCCGAACCGCTGCGCCAGGATATAGACGTCTTCGAGGTGCGTGTCGCCCGGAGTGGGCTGCGCGGCGATCCAGGCCGCCAGCAGCCCGCCGTCCGGTTCGGCCGTGACCGCCGGACTGTTCCCGATTCCGAGGCGGCGGCCCGGCCCGACGGGCTCGCCGTCGGCCCCGACGATCTGCGCCACCAGGACCCCCTGATCCACGGCATGGCGCGTCCAGACGAGATCGAATCCGCCGTCCGGCCGGCCCGCGACGGCGAAGCTGTCGCGGAGGAGCCCCCGCCCGACCACGGTCTCGCCGCGGAAGGAGCCGTCCGCTCCGTAGCGGCGGGCCACGAGGTCCGGATACACGGGAAGGACGACGAAGAACGAGTCGTCGTCCATCAACGCGATCTGAGCGAGCGGGCTGTCCAGGGAATCCCCGGTGACCAGGATCTCGCCGGTCGCGGGGGTGCCGTCGGCCGCGAACCGGCGCACGTAGAGCGGGCGGAACGCGCCGCCCCCGGTCGCCGGCACGTTCACCCAGGCGACCGCGAAATCGCCGCGCGCGTTCATCGCCAGAGCGGTCGCCCCCGCGCTCTGGAGGCCGGCCGTCTGGACGTTGACCCGCACCGGCGGCCCCAGCGGGTGCTGGGCGGCCGCGAGCGCGGGCAGGAGGACGAGGAGAAGGACGGGAAGGATGTATTTCATGATGTGGTTACCCTTTGCGACCCTGCGGCCGATTATTTCTGACCGTAGCGGCGGGCGAAGATGTCGCTGATGCTCGCGGTCAAGGTCCTCTGCCAGACGACGACGAAGCCGCCATCGGCGCCGATCGCCACGCGGGGGAAGCTCTGGAAGCCCTGCATCCGCTCGTTGACCCGCAACTGCGGGCCGAGAGGGGTGCCGTCGGACTTGAAGCGGCGGACGAAGGCGTTGGAGCGGCTGGCCTGGGTACCGGGAACCGGAACCTCCCAGACCAGGACGAAATTTCCCTGTCCTCCCACGGCCACGTCGAAATTCGCCGTGGCCTGGAGCTTCAGCGGACCGCCGATGGGCGTGGTGTCCGCCTTGTACCTCTGCCCCATGGCAGAGCTCGGGCCGCCGTAGAAAATGAGGAAGTTGCCACCATCGTCCTTGGCGATGCGGAGGGGCAGGAACACCTCTCCCTTCGCGACCACGAAGCGCCGGCTGGCCGCGGTCCCCTGCGGCGTGAACCGCCGGCCGACGACATCGCCGTTCAGCCAGGCCACCACGAAAGCGCCCTGGGGCCCGACCGAAACCGCCGGAGCCAAGCCTGCCGGATCGATCAGGATCTCGGAGCCCGCCGCACGGCTCGCCTTGAAGACACGGGCCTTGACCCCCTGCGAGAGCTCCTGCCAGACGGCGACGAGGCCGCCGTCCCCCTGGGTGGAGATCGAGAAGAACGGAGATGCGTCTTGCGTCACCAGGACGTCGTCGCCGTCCTGATCGCCGTTGGGAGCGTACCAGCGGGCCACCAGGTCCACGCCGGTGGCGGCCGGCTTGGGAAGGACCATGGCGAAGGAGCCGTCGTCCATCATCGTGACCGCGAAGCTGAGCGGGGTCTGCAGGTTCTGCTCCGCGATCAACAGCTCGCCGGTCGCGGGCGTGCCGTCGGCGTTGAAACGCACGGCACGGAGGGAGCGCTCGTTGGCCTCCGGATGGGTGACCGCCCAGACGACCACGAATTCGCCCGAAGGATTGGCCGCCACGCGCGGCACCTGCTGAAGTTCCTGCGTATCGGCGCTCACCCGGACCTCCCCGCTCAGCGGGTGCTGGGCGAAGAGGAGGGACGGAGCGGCAAGGAACAGCAAAATCGGGATCAGGACACGAAGGGATCTCATAGCGCCTCCTTGGGCGGGGCCCCCGGAAGGGGAGCCGCCGCAGTCGTACTGCGTTCCAAGGAAGAGGCGCGTTTTAGCGGAAAAGGACGTCAGGCGACTGTCAGGCGGATCTCAGCAACTCGACGCTCGGGACACCTTCCTCGTGCTGCCTTGGCGAGTGGCCGATCGAAGGTGGCGAATCGTTCGGCGCAGACCCAGAGGCTATCGGCCTTGAAAGACTTCGAGAGCGGCTTTGAGCTGTCCCGTATCGTCCTCTGTACGATCGGAACGATGACATTGGTATCGAGCGCGATCACCTGCGCTTCCGGGCACCCCGGGCGATCCCGGCTTCCATGTCCTGGAGGCTAAGGGAGGGGCCTTTGTACTTGGCACATCCCACCAGATCCTCCAATGTCGTTACGGGAAGATCCTGGACCCGGCGCAGAACCACCGAATCTCCAAAGTCTTCGACGGAGAGCTCCGTTCCAGCCGTCCAGCCATGGCGCTCGCGGATCTCCTTCGGGATAATGAGTTGTCCCTTCGTAGAAAGTCGGGTCGGCTGAGACTGGGCTGCGGAGGATTTGGCCATGGCTTCTCCAAGAGTAAGACTCTGGTAAGACGATTTTAGCTCCGGAGCCGTTCCCCCCAGCAACATCACACCAGCAGCCGGTCCACCGGCACTGCCCAGACCTGTCGGTCCAGCCGCTGCAAAGAATTCCCTGAGTACACCACCAGGCCGCCGCGCCACGACGCGCCCAGGGCCTCGCCGACCTCCCGGAGGGCGCGCCAGTCCGAGGAGCCGAGCCGCGACGTGGACTTGGCTTCGATCCCCCAGACGCCGTGAGGCGTGGTGATCAGGAGATCCACCTCCAGCCCTGAGCGGGTGCGGTAAAAGGCCAGGTCGACCGGCAGCTCGGCGGTCTTGATCCACTTGTAGATCTCCGTGACTACCAGGGTCTCGAACATCGGCCCGGTGACCTCACCCTGGTAGCGGGTCAACTGCCGCCAAAGGCCGAGGTCGATCCAATAGACCTTGGGGCTCTTGACGACCGCGCTCGTCAGGTTCGTGGCGTAGGGGGGCATCAGGAACGCCTGATAGGAGATCCGGAGGTACTCGATATAGCGGCGGCTGGTGCTGACGGACAGGCCGCCGTCCCGGGCGAGCTCGGAGTAGGAGAGGAGCTGGGCCGACCGCAGCGCGCACAGCCGCTGGAAACGGTGGAAGGGGACCAGATCCTCCAGCCGCGCGAGATCTCCCAGGTCTCTCTCGAGGTACGTGGCGTCATAGGACTGCAGCCACTTGGACCTCTCGAGGTCGGGCAGGGTCAGCAGGCCGGGCATGCCTCCCCAGGCCTGGAGG
Organism: Thermoanaerobaculia bacterium; assembly: GCA_036403495.1. Classification (GTDB taxonomy): domain Bacteria; phylum Acidobacteriota; class Thermoanaerobaculia; order Multivoradales; family UBA5704; genus DATARR01. The sequence continues at coordinate 23 of DASWQX010000172.1, read as the reverse complement.
TGGGTGACCGCGGCGGCGGCCGC
>DASWQX010000171.1:0-3303 GCA_036403495.1 Thermoanaerobaculia bacterium | reverse complement strand
TGCGATGCGAGTTTACCTCAGCCTGTTACATAGCACGAAGTGCAACGCAACAAGATGGAAACGCCATCGAAAGACTCGGTGCTCGGGTTCGCCGGCACAAACCCTCCCTGCGCTACCTGCAGGGTGTGATCGAGATTGCCGAGCGTCTCCTTGCTTAGAGTCAAAACCTTTACATTTCGCTTCTTCATAGCTTCTCCTTTACCGAGGGTTAGGAAAGTATTTTACCTCCGTGGCACGGCCGAAACAAGCCTTCTTTCCTACAAGGTCCAGGTGAAACCAATGAATCCGTCAACCCAGAGCCCGCAACCGATCCGCACCACCTGCTGCATCGCCGGCGGCGGCCCCGAGGAGATGATCTTCCCCATCCTCCGCGAGCTCGGCATCGGCGTCACCGCCTACGGCGTGCTCTCGCGCGGCCTGCTCAGCGGCTCGAAGACGACCGGGAAGGGCGACTACCGCGCCCACCTCCCCCGCTTCACCGGCGAGAACGCGGAGCGCAACCGCGCACTCGTCGAAGCGCTGGAGGCACTGGCCGCCGAGAAGGAGATCACCGCCACCCAGCTCGCCATCGCCTGGGTGCTCCCCAAGGGCGACAACATCGTGCCCGTGATCGGCGCCCGCACGCGCCCAGCTCGACGAATCCCTGGGCGCCCTCCAGGTCTCGTTGACGCCCGAAGACCTCGCACGCATCGAAGAGGCCGTCCCCGCCTCCGCCGTCGCCGGCACCCGCTACGCCGCGGAGCAGATGCGGATGCTGGACAGCGAGAAGTAGGGATACACTCTCCGTGCGGATCAGAAGACCTTCAAGAGGAGAGATCATGAAAGCAGTGTTAAGGATCGCCGGCCTGTCGTTCATCGCCGTCCTCGCCACCCTGCCCTCCGCCCGTGGCCTCAGCTATTACTGCGGCCATTGCGTGGTGCATTGCGACGGCGGCAGCACCGATTACTACAACATCTCCCCAAACGATTGCTGCTCTCGCGGCCAGGCTTGCGACGGCTCGGAGTGGTATCCGGACACGTGCTTCCGCGGAGAGTTCGCCATCGCCTGCTGAGCGATCATTCACGGTTCCCCGGTAGGAAGCCAGGCCTTCGACCGAGCCCAAGGAAGAGCGGACCGGATCGCGCGGCGATCCGGTCCGCCCGGCAGGCAGTTCCAGCGGGGTCGTTACAGCGAGTTCAGGAAGGTGATGAGCTTGCCCTGGTCCAGCGCCGAGAGGGCGTTGAAGGCGGTCACCGTCGAAGCGGCCTGCCCGCCGTGGCGCGCGATCGCGTCCAGGGGGGTGAGCGTCAGGCCGTCGTGCATCAGGCGGGTGCGCGTCCGCAGGCCCCAGAGAGGTGCCGTCCGCACCTGGTTCCGCGTGCCCGTGCCACCGTTCTGCACGATGCCGTCACCGGTGCCGATATCGTGCAACATGAAATCCCCATAGGGATGAATGATCTTGTCGCCCAGCGACGCGTCGACGACGAAAGTTCCACCATTGAACGAGGTTCCCGCCGTCGCTGTCGTCAACGAATCCGTATGACAGTTCATGCAGCCGACATCCTTGAAATTCTTTTCACCCTTGGTAACGTCGGCATCGATGGGGCCGCGCGGCGGGGCTTTCGTGGAGCGCACGAAACGGGTGAACGCCTCGACGTCCGGACCGAACGGATGGGCCCCCGTCGGCGCGTCCTCGGGATCGGCAACCGTGTCGAACGCCGCGACGGAATTGCCATTGGAAGTGTTCTCCGTGGGGAAGAGCGGATTGGTGATCCCCTCCTCGTTCAGGTAGGCGTCCGCGGAGAACGAGAGCAGGCTGGCGTGCTGGTTCTTCCAGCCGAAGCGCCCGATGCGCGTGACGACCGGGCTCGACTCCAGCACCGGGACCGAGATGATGGTCCCCTTCATCCCCACCGGCTGGGCGGTCTGGACCCGGGTGAACTCGCTGTCCGGAAGCGCCTCGACGAAACCGTCGCCCGCCAGGGTGAGGGCGATGCGGAACGTCCGCGTGTTGTCCGTGTCGAAGACGTGCTCCTGGATCGAGGCGTCAATGGCCCTGTCGTTGATCAGCGAGCCCCCGGGATGATCGGTGAAGACGCCGCTGACGGTCTGCCCCGCCCGTAGCTCGGAAATCTGGCTGTCCGATCCGGACACAGGGTTCTGGTGGCACTCCGAGCAGGCCTGGGCGTTGTAGACCGGTCCGAGGCCGTCCGCGATCTGCTCGCGCGTTTCGAAGCTCGCGCGGTCGAGATCGAAGTTCGTTTGGGTCTCGAAGCCGTTGGTCAGGTTGTCGTAGCCGGTCGGCGCATCCACCGCGGCATAGACCAGCGGCACGGCGACGACGAGCGCTCCAAGGAACACACCGACGAACGGAAATTTCTTCCACCGCTTCTGCACAATCGACATTCCTACCTCCTTCTCCGTTGAAGTTGCCGCTCCGGATCCACGCCGGTTCCGAGCCGCGGCATTACCCAGCCGCCCGCACCTCGCAGGCAGCGCCATGAACGTGCGGCAGGAAGATCGTCTCGGGCCTTCGAAAGGCCACCATTGCTGATTCCGCGTCCGATTTTCCTGCAATCGGCACGCCATCATCTAATATGCTGTTCCGGGTTAGAATCGGCGCCATGAAGACCACCTGCTGCATCGCCGGAGGGGGTCCCGCCGGCATGATGCTCGGCTTCCTGCTCGCCCGCGCCGGCGTCGAGGTCGTGGTGCTCGAAAAGCACGCCGACTTCTTCCGCGACTTCCGCGGCGACACGGTCCACCCCTCCACCCTGGAGCTGATGGCCGAGCTCGGCCTGCTCGACGAGTTCCTGCGCGTGCCGCACCAGGAGCTCCACGTCCTCAAGCTCACCATCGACGACAAGGATTATCCCGGTCCGGACTTCTCCAGCCTGCCGACCCGCTGCAAGTTCGTCGCGCTGATGCCGCAATGGGACTTCCTGAATTTCATCGCCGACCACGCCAAGCGCTATCCCACCTTCCATCTGCGGATGAACGCGGAAGTGACCGATCTGATCGCGGAGAACGGTCGCATCGCCGGCGTCAGGGCGAAGACGGACGAAGGGGATCTGGAGGTGCGGGCCGACCTCGTCGTCGGCACCGATGGACGCCATTCGACCGTGCGGCAGAGGGCCGGGATGAACGTCGAGGATTTCGGCGTGCCGATCGACGTCCTCTGGTTCCGCGTCACCAAGAGCGCCGACGATCCGACGCCGTCGCTGGGGCGCGTCCGCAATGGCAAGATCCTGGTCACCATCGACCGCGGCGATTATTTTCAATGCGCTTCGATCATCCGCAAGGGAGACTTCGAGCAGGTCCGG
>DASWQX010000170.1:0-7615 GCA_036403495.1 Thermoanaerobaculia bacterium | reverse complement strand
GCGTGGCGCACCGGCATGCCGGGATCGAGGCTGTGGAGCCGCACCACGCCGCCGTCGAAGAAGGGCGCCGTGTCGCGCACCGTCACCTGCTGCTCGACGACGGCGCCGAGCCGGGTGGCGGGGAGCGGGGCGCGCAGCACGCGGCCGTCCTCGAACATGTCGGGGGCATCCCGGGCGGGGCTGCTCTCGGAGATCGTCGAGGGATCGAGCGTGTGCTCGGCGCCGTCGGGGGTGATCACGCGCGCCCGGATCTCCGGCCGCGCCTGGTGCCAGGGCTCCCACCCCTCCTCGACGGTGGACCAGCTCTCGTGCGCGTTGGCGGTCAGGATCCGGTAGACCAGCCGCTGGCTGAAGGTCTCGCGCCCGGCGTCGTCGAAGCCGTAGCTCGCCTCCATCAGCAGCACCACGACATCGTCGCCGTCGCTCTCCACCCTGGCCGCGGCGCGGGCGACGGCGCCGGGATCGGCGGCGAAGGCCGCGCCCTCCCACGGCGCGTCGGCCACGGTTGACGTGGATGCCGCCGCGCTCTTCGTGGCGGCCGCGCCTTTCCTCGGCGCGCCGGCGCGGGCGGCGAGCGCGGAGCTCCCGCCGCCGGCGAGGAGACCGGCGAGCGCCACCAGGACGAGGAGGGATTTCGGCTGCACGAGGGTGGCGCGGGACATGCGTGACATCGCTTCTCCAGGGGGCGAGAGGACTCCGGACTCGGACCGGTGGGCCGGCACGGATTTTAGCATGCCCTGCCGGCCGGGTCCGGCCGCGGCGGCGGTGTAGAACCACCAGGGTTTGCGGCGCCTTGCGCGCTCTGGTATCTTTGTGAGTCCTGAACCGGCACACCGAAACGAAGGCCTCGCGGAGGCCAGGAGCGACAGAGAACATGGGCAAGAAGCTTTTCGTAGGCAATTTGAACTTCAAGACCAACGACGACGATCTCCGCACGCTGTTCAGCCAGGCTGGCACCTGCGAGTCGGCGACGGTCATGATGGATCGCGCCACCGGCCGCTCCCGCGGCTTCGGCTTCGTCGAGATGAGCTCGGACGAGGAGGCGCTCAAGGCGGTCCAACAGTTCAACGGCTACGATTTCCAGGGTCGCAACCTGAACGTCAATGAGGCGCGCGAGCGCACTCCCGGCGGTCCGCGCCCCGGCGGCTACAGCGGCGGCGGCGGTTACGCGGGCGGCGGCGGTGGGCGCGGCGGCTATGGCGGCGGTGGCGGCGGCTTCGGGGGAGGCGACCGCGGCGGCTTCGGCGGCGGCGGTGGCGACTTCGGCGGCGGCGGCGGCGACTTCGGCGGCGGCTTCGGCGGCGGCTTCGCCAGTGGTGGCGGCGGCGGCGGCAACTTCAAGCCGCGCAAGGAAGGCGGCAGCCGCCGCGGTCTGCGGGCCAAGAAGCGCAGCCTCTGAGCCCCCCTGGGGAGTCTCAGTACAGGTCGAAGACCAGGATCCGCCCCTCGTTCGGCCCGTTCATCACCGGGATGCGGCGGCGAGGGCGGAGGCCGATCTCCTTGCCGCGATCCTCGCCGGCCAGCACCACCGCCTTCCACCCCTTGTAGCGAGTCTTCAGGAGATCGCCCAGGGCGCGCCAGCGCCCGGCGCTCCCCTCCAGGCGATCGCCGTGCGGCGGATTGATCGCCACCAGCCCGGGCTCCGGCGGCGGCTCGAAGGCGGCGGCGTCGCCGCGGGTGAGCGCGGAGCGGTCGAGCAGGTTCGCCTGCTCCAGGTTGATCCGCGCCGCGTCGAGCGCCTCGGCGGAGAGGTCGTTGCCGTGGAGGCGCACGTCGGCCCCGAGGACCGGGAGCGGCTCCTGGAGCAAGTCGTTGAAGGCTTCGGCGTCGTAACCTGGCAGGCGCTCGAAGGCCCAACGGCGCCGCAGGCGGCCGGGCGCCCAGCCGAGGGCGTACCAGGCGGCCTCGATCAGCAGGGTCCCCGAGCCGCACATCGGATCGACCACCGGGCCCTTCCCATCCCAACCGGAGGCGAGCACGCACGCCGCCGCGAGCTGCTCGCGCACCGGCGCCGCGCCGCTGACGGCGCGGTAGCCGCGGCGGTCGAGCGGCTCGCCCGAGCTGTCAAGCAGGAGCGTCGCGCGGTCGCGGTGGAGGCGCAGGCGCAGATGGAGGTCGGGGTCCTCGCGGTCGACGTCCGAGCGCCGCCCCCAGCGGTCGCGCTGGCCGTCCACCAGGCCGTCCTTCAGCGACATCGCGGCCCAGCGGGTGTCGCGCACCTCGGAGGCGGTCGCGGTGGCCTGGATGGCGAAGGTGCGGTCGGGGTGGAAGAGCGACGCGGCGTCGACGCCCCCCCGCCGGAGCCGCGGCCCGGAGCGGCCCCCCGTGCCGGCGACGAGCGCGCGCGCGCCGGCGGCGATCTCCGGGCCGTCGCGGGCGTCCCAGGAGGCGAGCTCGACCAGCACCCGGTTCGCGGTGCGCAGCCGCCAGTTGGCGCGCCAGCAGTCCTGCCAGCCGCCGACGAACGCGACGGCGCCCCGCTGGCGCTCGACCTCCCGCGCGCCGAGCGACCGCAGCTCTGCCTCCAGGATCTCCTCGAGGCCGAGGACGCAGGTGGCGACGAGGCCGAGGCGGTCCGGCATCAGCCTCGGTGCCGCTCCAGGAAGGGGAGGACGGCCTTCAGGAACGCCTCCGGCTCCTCCTCCATCGGCAGATGGCCGCTATGGTCAAAGAGCACGAACTCGGCGTGGGGCATGCGCGCGGCGGCCCGCCGCCCCACCTCCGGCGCGATCAGCTCGTCGTGGGCGCCCCAGAGGACCAGCGCGGGCACGGCGATCTTCTCGAGCTCCACCTTGAACCCCGCCGGCGCGGGAGCGGTCAGGCCGTAGAAGGCGTCGGTTGCACCCTCGATGGCCAAGCGATCGAGGTAGGCCTGCACGAGGTCGGGAGTGACCAGGGAGTCGTCCCAGAAGGAGCTCAGCAGGCTGCGGCGGATCATCGCCGGACGCAGGAAGACCAGGCGGACGAGGAGGCTGTCGAGCGGGCGGAAGGCGGCGGCACGGCTGCGCCGGTCGTTCGCGTAAGTGGGGGCGGAGCTGTCGACCAGCACCATGGTGCGGAAGCGCTCGGGGTGCTGCGACGCCAGGTAGAGGGTGATGCCGCCGCCGTAGGAGTGGCCGACGAAGTGGGCGCGCTCGATCCCCAGGGCGTCCAGGGTCCCGAGCACGAGCTGCGCCTGCGCCTCCCGCGTATAGCTGGCGCGGGCGGTGGGCCGCTGGGTGTAGCCGAAGCCGCTGAGGTCGATCGCCACCACCCGGTGGGATGCCGCGAGGGCGGGCATCACCTTGCGCCAGGAGTAGGTCGAGGCGCCGAAGCCGTGGATCAGCAGCACCGGCTCGCCGGCGCCCGCCTGCTCGACGTGCACGAGCTGTCCGCCGACGTCGACGAAGCGGTCGGCGGCGACCTGGCGGCGGACTTCGGCGAAGGGACGGAGCGACACGCAGCCGGGCAATGCGGTGAATGCGATGGCGAGCAGGAGGACGAGGGAGATCCGCACGGGCCGGAGTCTATACCGGCCGTCTCCCCGTTCCTCCAGCCCGCGCGCGCCTACAGGGCCTTGGCCCCCTTGCGCTCCTCGGGCCGCTCCTTCTCCTTCTTCTCGCGCGGGACGGTGATCCCGTCGAGGTGCGAGTCGCCCATCCGGTGATAGAGGGCGCTGGCGCGCTGGAGCGTCTGGGCCGCCTTGCCGTACTCGCCGAGGTCGCAGAGGAGCTTGACCAGGCCGCCGAGGAGGCTCGCCTCCTCCAGCACGTCGCCGGTGCCGATCTCCAGGTTGATGCGGGCCTGGCTGTAGGCCAGCCGGGAGCCGGCGAAGTCGCCCGCGAGACGGCGGGCGTCGCCCAGGCCGGAGAGCGCGGCGGTCTTGAAGTCGCTCACCCGCTCCTCGCCGTAGATGTCGGTGTCGAGCCGTTCGGTCACCGCCAGCGCCAGCTCGGCCAGCCCCACGGCCGACTCGGCGTCGGTGAGGACGCTCTCGCGGCTCTTCTCCAGCAGCAGGTCGAAGAGGCCCCAGTGGTGCAGCCGCTCGTCGTTGCGGACCATCACCAGCCGCCGCGCCGGCGGGTGCCCTTCGAGGCCGGCCCACTGGACGATGGCGAGTTGCCGCTCGCGCAGGACGCGGTCGTGCGCTTCGACGAGGCGCCGCTCGGTCTTGCGGAAAGCCTCTTCGTAGCGGGCGCCTTCGTCGCGTCCGCCGAGGCCGGGTCGGGTGGTGCGATTCGGGGTGGACGGGATCCGCGGAGCGTTCGCCAGCAGCCGGCGCACGAGGTCCCGGTTGTCGTCCCTGGAAAGCCCCGCCATGGCGAAGCGCTCCATCCCCTCCCTTGAATTGATGTCCTCCACGTTCATCTCCTCCTCAAACCAGATCATCGAATCCCCTTCAAAGAATAAGTTGCCGCAGAGCACCGAAAGGGGACAAGAAAGTCGGAAAAGTTTTTCCCCACCTATCGACGGTTCCAAAACTAACTATTTTTGTCACCTTTTTTCGACTGACGGTGTGACCGCCGGTCCCTATCCTGGGCCTCCGATGTCGATCGTTCTGGAGGACCTGACCAAGCGCTACGGGGGGCACCCGGTGGTGAGCTCGGTGTCGCTGGAGGTGGGCGACGGCGAGCTCTTCGTGCTCCTCGGCTCCTCGGGGAGCGGCAAGAGCACGCTGCTGCGGATGATCGCCGGCCTCTCGGAGGTCGATGCCGGGCGGGTGACGCTGCACGGCCGCGACGTCACCGACCTGCCGCCGGCCGGGCGCGGCGTCGGCTTCGTCTTCCAGAGCTACGCCCTGTTCCGCGGCATGTCGGTGGCCGAGAACGTCGAGTTCGCCCTGGCGGTGCGCGGGGTGGCCGCGGCGGCGCGCCGCCGCCGGCGCGACGAGCTGCTGGAGCTGGTGGGCCTCTCGGGGCTCGGCGGCCGCATGCCGCGCCAGCTCTCGGGGGGGCAGCAGCAGCGCGTCGCCCTGGCGCGGGCGCTCGCCCACCAGCCCGAGGTGCTGCTGCTCGACGAGCCGTTCGGTGCCCTCGACGCCAAGGTCCGGCTGGAGCTGCGGCGGACCATCCGCGAGATCCAGAGGGAGCTGGCGATCACCACCGTCTTCGTCACCCACGACCAGGAGGAGGCCTTCGAGCTCGCCGACCGGCTGGCCGTGCTGAGCTTCGGCCGCCTGCTCGAGGTGGGGCCGCCCGACGAGCTCTACCTGCGTCCCGAGACCGAGCTGGTCGCCACCTTCCTCGGCACCGCCAACCTGATGGTGGGGGAGGCGACGGCGCAGGGCGTGCGGCTGGGGCCGGTGCAGTTCCCGCTCGCCACCACGGCGGAGCCGTCCGGCGCGGCGCGGCGGGTGCAGGTGCTCTTCCGGCCGGAGGACGTCGCGCTGCGCGCCTCGGGCGACGATCCGTCCGTCCCGTTCCTGGGCGAGGCGGTGGTCGAGCAGCGCTCGTTCGTCGGCTCGTTCGAGCGCCTGCGGCTGCGCCTGCCGCCGCTCCCCGGCGTGCGGGCGATCGCGCCGCCCGTCCCCTTCGGCCGCGACGAGGTGTGGATCGAGGCCACCCGCTCGCAGGACCAGGCGCGGCGCTTCCCTCTGCGCCCGGGAGACTCGGCGTGGGTGGGGGTGCAGCGGGTGCACGCCCTGGTGCATCCGGGGCTCCGCTTCCTACTGCTGACTGACGGCTCGATGCGCTCGCGAGGGGCCCTGGCGCTGGCCGGCGAGATCGCCCGCCGCGCCCACGCGCGGGTCGCCGTGCTCGGCTCCGCCACCGACGACGAGGACGACGCCGGCGAGCGTTCCCTCCAGGAGGCGCGGGAGGTGCTCGGGGGCGGCCTCGCCGCGCTGGAGACGCGCCTGACGCCGGAGCCGCCGGCCGGCGCGGTCGCCGAGGAGGTCTTCCGCCGTCCCTGCGACCTGGTGATCCTGCCGCTGCCGGCGCGCGACGCCGTCGAGACGGCCGAGGGCGTGCTGGCGGCCGGTCAGCACCACCTGCTCCTGGTGCCGGCCGGCGCGCCCGCCGCGGTCGCCGAGGCCGGCCCGCCGGCGCGGCTGCTGATCTGCGTCGCCGTCGGCGAGCCGGGCAAGGAGGACGTCTCGTTCTCCGGCCGCCTGGCGCGCCATCTGGGCGCCGAGGTGACGATCCTCACCGTGCTGCCGGCCGCCGCCCGCGGCGCCCCGGCGGAGACGCTGGCCGAGCGCTTCCTCGCCGGCAGCGCCCGCACCCTCAACCGTCTCGGCGTGCCGGTGGCGACCCGCGTCCGCCACGGCGCCGTGCGCGAGGAGATCGCCGCCCAGATCGCCGAGGGAAGGCACGACCTGCTGGTGCTCGGCGCGCCGCTGCCCGGCCGCGACGGCCGGATCGGGCTCGGCGGTTTCGTCGGCAAGCTGCTCCCCGAGGTCGCCCACCTGCCGGTGCTGATCGTCCGCTCGCCGGAGGCGGTGTCATGACGTTTCTCTTTTCCCCCCTTGGAGGCTCCATGAAAAATAAGCACGCCCTCTGGCTCGTGCTCGGCCTGCTGGCTCTGCCGGCCGCCGCGCGGGCGCAGGACTCGAATCAACCATCCGCCGAAACGCCACCGGCGGCACCGGACGCGCCGCAGTCGGTCGACGACAAGCTCCGGGAGCTCGATCAGAAGATCCGCGTCCTCGACCGCAAGATCGAGATCGACAAGGAGGCCGCCGACGAGAAGGCGAAGACCGCCGCCCAGGCGGTCGCCGGCAAGGACGGCTTCTCGCTCCGCTCGGCCGACGGCAACTACGTGCTGAAGCTGCGCGGCTACGCACAGTTCGACGGCCGCTTCTGGGCCCAGGACGAGAAGAAGCCGCAGGTCGAGACCTTCCTGCTCCGCCGCGTGCGGCCCATCTTCGAGGGGACGGTCTACAAGATCTTCGACTTCCGCATCATGCCGGACTTCGGCCAGGGCCAGACCGTGCTCTTCGACGCCTACATGGAGGCGCGCTTCAGCCCCGCCTTCCGCGTCCGCGCCGGCAAGTTCAAGCCGCCGGTCGGCCTGGAGCGGCTGCAGTCGGCCACCGACATCCTGTTCGTCGAACGCGCCCTGCCGACCAACCTGGTGCCCAACCGCGACCTCGGCGTGCAGGTCGGCGGCGACCTCGCGGGGGGCACGGTCAATTACGCCCTTGGGGTCTTCAACGGCGTGCCCGATCTCGGCAACGGCGACGCCGACTCCAACAACGACAAGGACGTGGCCGGCCGCCTCTTCTTCCAGCCCTTCGTCACCGGCGACGGGCCGCTCAAGAACCTCGGCTTCGGCGTCGGTGCGAGCCAGGGAAATCAAACCGGCACGCCGACGGCGACGGGCCTGGCCGCCTACCGCACCCCGGGCCAGCAGACCTTCTTCTCCTACCGCTCGGACGGCACGGCGGCCGGCACCGTGGTCGCCGACGGCACCCGCTTCCGCCTCGCGCCTCAAGGGTACTTCTACAGCGGACCGTTCGGCCTGCTGGCCGAGTACACGATCTCGCGCCAGGACGTGCGGCGCGACCTGGTCTCCGACCGCCTGGAGCACAAGGCCTGGCAGGTGGCGGCCTCCTGGGTGCTCGCCGGCGGCGAGGCCTCCTTCCGCGGCGTCAACGTCAAGAAGGTCTGGGACCCGGCGGCGCACACCTATGGAG
>DASWQX010000169.1:0-3851 GCA_036403495.1 Thermoanaerobaculia bacterium | reverse complement strand
GAGCCCGCGGCCTGAAATCCTCGCGGGCCCGGCTTGGCGGTCCTTCCACCCAAGTGGGCGGAAGGACCGGCGAAGGGGATGCGCCCCTCGGCGTCCGGGCGGAGACGCGTGAGGCGGTCCGGTCCCTTCAGTGACCCTGGGCGGCGGGGCTTTCCGCGAGGAGGGCTTCGAGATTGGGGAGGAGGGCGGTCCAGCCGCCGGTCACGGCGTCGCGGTAGGCCGTGCTCGGGAGGTGCTCGTGGGTGAGGGTCAGCTCGGTGAGCTCGGGCCCGACCTCGCGGAGGTCCACGGTCAGCAGCGTTTCGAAGCCCTCGAACTCTTTGTAGGGGCCCTGGTAGATCCAGGTCTTGACCAGACGCCGGCCGGGGACCAGCTCGCGGTAGGTGCCGGTCGTGACGTGGAGCTCGCCGTCCTTCCCCTGTGTCTCGATGCGGTAGTGGCCGCCCACCCGCGCGTCGATCTCCGCGGTGGCGCCGTTGGGGCTGGACGCCATCCAGAGCGGCAGGCGCGCGGGATCGGTCCAGGCGGCGAAGACGTCCCGCGGCGAGGCCTTGAGGGTGCGCGTCAGGGTGAGGGTGAGGTCGGCGGAGGTCTGGGTCGGCATGGTCTCTACTCCTTTGGGGTGGGTTCGTCGGGGGTTTCGAACAGGGCTTCGAGGGCGTCGAGGCGCTCGGTCCAGAAGCGCTCGTAGAAGCGGAGCCACTCCCGCGCCTCGGACAGCGGGCCGGGATCGAGGCTGCAGAGGTGCGTGCGCCCCTGGACCTGCCGCCGCACCAGGCCGGCGCGCTCCAGGGTCTTGACGTGCTTCGAGGCCGCCGCCAGCGACATGCGGAACGGCCCCGCCAGCTCGCTCACGGTGCGCTCCCGCTCGGCGAGGCTATGCAGCATCGACCGCCGCGTAGGATCGGCCAGCGCGTGGAAGACGGAATCGAGATGCTCGGACGGTTGCTCAACCATGTGGTTGAGGATAGCGGAGGGAAGTTGGGATTGTCAACCAGGCGGTTGAATGTTTGAAGCCCTCGATCCAAAAAGAGGAGCGGCGCGACCCGAAGATCGCGCCGCTCCTGGCGTGACGGCTTGGGGCCGTGAGCTCAGTTCGGGTTCTCCGTGGTGTCCGTCGAATCCACGGGAATCTGAAAGCGGTTGGTGATGATCGCGATGGTCTGGGTGGAGACGTCGCCCGGCGGCACGGTGACCGTCGAGCCGGCGCTGCTGCAGGCCCCCTGGCGGTTCGCGGGGATCGTGCTGCAACCGGTCAGAATGGACGCGCCGCTCGGCACTTCGTTGATGGTGACGGTGCCCGCGGGGACCTCGATCGCCGGCGAGCAGGCTCCCGCCGGCACGACGAAGGGCCCGAGGTTGCCGGGGTTGACGTGGAAGGTGAAGTTCCCGCCCACCTTTCCCTGCTTGCAGATCTCGAGATAGCCGCTCTTCGTATCGGTATAGGTCACCTCGGTGACGCCACTGCCGATCTTGACGTTGACGGCGCCGGTGGCGAGGTTCGGCGTACCCACCAACTGAGCGGCCGGAGCCACGGCGATGCTCGACACGGTGTCTCCCGCCGGAATCGTTTCGGTCACGGCGACCGTCGTGCCCACGGGGAAGCTCGGGCCGAGCTTGCAGGTGCCGCCGGGGGCCGGTCCGGCCGGCACCGCGAGCGTGGCGGAGCCGGCGGTGAACGTGATCGGTGTGCCCACCGGCACTCCGACGCCGGCCACCTTGCAGATCTTCAGTTGGCCCAGCTCGCCTTTCCAGTTGCCGAAATCGATCCCCCCCGTGGCGGTGGCGGCTCCCACCGTGATCGCATAGGACGGCGGGTTCTTGGGCCACATCTGGGTCCAGCCCGCCTGCGCCTGCTCGGCGACGGTGTAGGGGCCCGGCGGCAGGTTGGTGAAGCAATAGTTTCCGAACGGATCGGTGGTGGCGGTCTGCCCGCTGCCGAGCTGGACGGTCCATCCCTGGAGTCCCGGCTCCCCGGGCTGGTGGATGCCGTCGTGGTTGAGGTCGTTCCACTTCGTGCCGCAGATTGAACCGGTTTTCTGGCAGCACTCCGGCGCAAGCAGTCCGCTGGCGGAGCCGCCGGGGCCGGTGGCACTGATCGAACCGGCGACGTCGAGGCCGGTGGCGACCCCGCCGGTGTTCTGGACGTGAACGATCAAACAGTTCTCGCCGAACTTGAGCCCCGTGGAGAACGGGTTGGGCAGGGTGTCGGGCGGTTTGCTCGCCGAGAAGCTGCTCATGGCGCCTTGCAGGATCGGTGTGGCGCCATTGTGCGTAATCTGCGCCAGGGTGGCGTTCAAATAGACATCCTCGCGATCGTCCGCCCGCAGCGAGAGTTGCAGGTTGGCGTTGCCGAACCCGTCCCGCAGGCAGAAGCAGCGCTGGTAGTAGTAGTCGCCGTTGGTGCCCTGGTTGGCGTCGTACTGGGAGCCGATCCAGTGAGTTCCCGGGATCGTGGCCCACGCCGAAAGGGCATTGGTGAAGACGTCGGCGGGCCGGGGCTCCACGGTGCCCGCGAACGGATCGGAGATCACCGTCCAGCCAGGATCGGGAACGCCGATGGGGAGCAGCGAGCCGTTCGACGGGTTGACGCCGGTGCTCAGCGACAGGCTGCCCACATAATTGGTGCAGGTCTGGCCCATCAGCGACCCGGGACAGAGGATGACCAGCAAGAGGATCGGATATCGGAAGCGTGGGGTGCGCATGGGAAATTCTCCTTTTCGAGCGGCGGATCGATGTGATCCGCGCTTGATCTGAGACTGCCGCCGGGCGAGCGGTTATCTCACCTGGAAATATTGATGCGTGGCGACGTTCGCGGCCTGCGACCTCACCCTCGGTCCCTCTCCTGAAAGGAGAGGGAGGGCCTGACTGGGGCGGCGTCGCAGTCGTCCCCCTTCTCCTTTAGGAGAAGGGGTTAGGGGATGAGGTCGCAGGCCACGGAGGCTGATCGAAGCGAGGAGATCTGTATACGAAGGTGGGTGGCGTGAGCGGTCAAGTGTCAGCCAGGCGTGATGCGGATCGTGTAGCGTCCGGCGGGGGCCGTCTTGCCGCCGGAGGAGACCCCTTCCACGACGAGCGTGTAGTCGCCGGGGGGGATGAGGCCGACGGGCAGGCCGATGCCGAGAGCGCCGTGATCGTCCGGGTGGAGATCCGGCACACGGCAGATCTCATGGCCTCGTCCGTCCAGCAGCCGGGCGCTGTAGGACGGGAAGGAGAGGTCGACCTGGGGGGCGAGGACGATCTGGCCTGACGCCGGTCGGCGCAGGATTACGGTTGGAGTGGCGGGGGAGGGTTCGCCGCCGCGCTCCTTGTCGAGGAAACTGATAGGGACATTGGCCTGCGGCTGCCGGAGTTGGGCGATCTGCTGGACCGCCTGCTCCCGGGCCGCGCGCTCGCCGGCGAGGGCTCGCCGGCTGGCTTCGAGGTCCGCGCTCAGGGTCCCGGCCGAGGCGGCGCGCTGCCGCTCGTTGAATAGGGCGGCGCGGGTCGTCGCCAACTCCCTGCTGCTCCGGGCATTCTGCAGACCCAAGCCCACGGGCAGGAGGATCACCACGAGGAGCGCGGACAGCAGGACCCCCGCCTGACCTTGGCGGCTGAGACGCGTCAGCCAAGCGAGGAGAGCGAGCTGGCGGCCCGCGGCGATCTTCTCGGCGTCCTGCGTGGCCGCCCGCCGGAATCCGCGCTGGACCGATTCGGCGAGGTCGAGGCTGTCGAGGCATTCGGGGCAGGAAAGATAATGGTTTTCGAAGCGCTCCGCCTCGTCCGCCGGGAGGGTCCCCTGGACGTAGCGGTCGGCGACCTGGTTCTCTTCGATATAGGTGTGATCCATTATTTTCAATCCAACGTGTTCA
>DASWQX010000168.1:0-7383 GCA_036403495.1 Thermoanaerobaculia bacterium | reverse complement strand
GCCGTGGTGCTGGGGATCGCCGCCGGGATCGGCACCGGCATGGCGGCGAACCGCCTCCTCCCGCTGGAGCGCCCGATCGCCATCAGCAACCAGCGCGGCGACACCTTCTGGAAGCTGCTCGGCCAGTCCGGCAAGAAGGTGCGGGTGATGCGCATCCCGGTCACCTTCCCGCCCAAGGGGTTCGAGCACGGCGAGCTCCTCTCGGGCCTCGGCGTGCCCGACCTCTCGGCGCGCATCGGCAAGCCCTTCTACTTCACCTCCGAGCTCTTCTTCCAGCCCAAGGGGGGCGGCGACTTCTCCGTCGAGGTGGTCGAGCTGGTGGACAACAAGGGGACCATCGAGACCGAGATCAAGGAGGTGCCCGACGAGCTCTTCCACAAGAAGGAAGAGGCCAAGTACCTCAAGATCCCGATGACCCTGACGGTCGCCCCGGACCGCAAGAGCCTGCGCGTCCAGGTCTCCGGCAACGACCTGACCCTGAAGGTGGGGCAGTGGAGCGACTGGGCGCACTTCACTTTTCCTTTCAACTCGCTGGTGAAGGTGAACGGGATCGGCAAGTTCAAGCTGGAGGCGCTCGACCCCGAGATCAAGCTCTACCTCTCGCCGCTCGACTTCGACCCTGAGCGCCTCGCCCCCGGCTTCGACGTCACCACCCCGGCGAGCTTCGTCAAGGACCTCACCCGCGAGCACGGCGAGTTCAAGACCCGCGGCTGGATGATCGACACCTGGTCGCCGACGGCGGGCACGATCGACGAGCAGACCTTCCTCGACGACGTCCAGCAGACGGTGACCAAGGAGAAGGAGATCCTCGACGGCACCCTGGCGAAGAAGGACGACTGGGACGTCCTCGTCCACTACTTCGAATTCACCGACCGGGTGCAGCACATCATGTTCCGCTACTTCGACCCCAAGCACCCGCTCTACACTCCGGAAGGGGCGGCGAAGTGGGCGGGCTCGATCCTCGCCGCCTATCAGCAGATGGATGGCCTCGTCGGCGATGTCATGCAGAAGCAGCCGGACGCGGCGCTGATGGTGGTCTCCGACCACGGCTTCGCCTCCTTCCGGCGCGGCATGAACTACAACACCTGGCTGGTGAAGAACGGCTTCATGACCCTCAACGGGCAGGACGCCAAGCGCAAGAACCTGGAGGACCTCTTCGGCCAGGGGAACTTCTTCGTCAACGTCGACTGGTCGAAGACCAAGGCGTACGCGCTCGGCCTCGGGCAGATCTACATCAACGAGGCGGGGCGCGAGGGGCACGGCATCGTCAAGCCGGGCGCCGAGTACAGCCAGGTCGCGGCCCAGATCAAGGCGGGGCTCGAGGCCTACGTCGATCCGGACACCGGCGAGCATCCGGTGGCGCACGTCTTCACCCGCGACGAGGCCTACAACGGCGTCTACGATCCGGTGCTGATCCCCGACCTCATCCCGTCGAACAACGAGGGGTACCGCGTCGGCTGGCAGGACGCCCTGGGCGGCATCGCCAAGACGGTCACCGAGCCCAACATGGACATCTGGAGCGGCGACCACTGCTCGGTCTACCCGGAGATCGTCAAGGGGATCCTGTTCAGCAGCTTCAAGCTGAACGCCCCCAACGCCTACATGGGAGACGTCATGCCGACCATCCTCGACCTCTACAAGGTGAAGCCGACGACGAACCTCGACGGCAAGAGCCTGCTGGTGAAGTAGGACGCTGGCAGGGAGAAAAACGATGCCCAGACTGATCGAGCAGCCCACCGTCATCCAGGCCGCCGGCAACAAGCCGAAGCGGATCGAGGAGTATGCCGGACGAGTCAATTCTGGCCACGCCGGAGTGAGTGTGGCCCGCATGGTCTCCCCTGAAGGCTGGGAGGAGCCCGGCCAGCGCCCCGACTTCGAGGAGGTCACCGTCGTGCTGAAGGGGATGCTGCGGGTCGAGCACGAGGGAGGCTCGCTCGACGTCCGCGCCTGGCAGGCGGTGGTCGCCTCTCCGGGTGAGTGGGTGCGCTACAGCAGTCCCGAGCCGGGCGGAGCCGAGTACGTGGCGGTCTGCCTGCCGGCGTTCTCGCCCGACACGGTGCACCGGGATTTGTGAGTGCTCAGCCGAGCCAGTTCTCAAGCCGCAGAGTCGGGCGCTCGTCGTGTGGAAAGTGAAAGTCCCGCCGAAACTCTCTTCGATCCGCAATTTTTTCGCGTAGCTGCCGAGAGAGGGCTGGCTTTCAATACGCTTCACGATCTGAGCCCACTTTGAAGGCTTCGGCTCAGACGGAGGCACCGAGGACTGCTCCCGAGCCAGCGCCTCTTCGACCGCACGGGTGACGAACTCGTTGCAGTCGGGGAGCTGGCGGACCCGCTCGGCGATTTCGTCTGGGAGAGAGATGGTAATAGTCATACGCGATCTCGGGGCAAATTGTACCTCAAAACGGCGCCCGGCGGCCTCGCGGCCGTCGGGCTGATCGAGATAGAGTCTATCTCCCTATGGCTGCCAAGTGTCGTTCCGCGTTCCCGCGCCCGTGGTGGGCACCGTGTAGTTGCGGTTCGCGCCCCCCTCGTAGGTCGTGGTGGCGCCCTGCTTCCAGATGTACTTGTACTGGACGGCCGCGCCCTTGCTGGCGAAGAAGAAGACCGGGCCGCTCCACTGGCTGCTGCTCACCCAGTTGAGCTTGACCGCCTTCGTGGTGTCCCAACTGCCGAGCTCGGGCACGCTGCCCACGACATAGAGGTCCTGCCCCACCACCGTAGTAAAGCCGTTGACGGTGAAGTCCACCCGGATCGCCTCCGAGGACGTGCAGGGGCGGGCGGCGAGGACGAGCGTCGAGCGGGCCTGGACGCCGTAGGTGGTGCCGGCCATCTTCGGCAGCGGCTGCAGGTTCCAGGTGGAGACGGTGGGATCGTAATAGATGTTGCCGGTTCCCTCCGCCCAGTCCGCGGTGTCGGCCACCAGCCACCAGCACTTCGAGTTGGGAGCCGTCGGAATCGTGAAGGTCAGGTTCCCGAAGTAGGCGTTGTTGGCCACGTAGAGGTCGGGCGCATCGGCCGGGCCGCCGGTCTCCGAGGTAGAGCCGTCGATCAGCCAGGCCAGCGAGTGGGAGGTCGAGGTCCAGTCCGGCGTGTCCGGCGTGGTGCCGTGCCAGGCGAGGTCCTTGTAGCCGTCGGCGTCGTGGTCGGCGCCGCCGAAGTCCACCGACCGACGCAGGCCGGGGTGGGCCTTGCGGAAGGCGATCAGCTTGCGGAAGAAGTCGTAGGTCTTCTGGTTGGTCGTCTTCAGGCTCCAGTCGATCCAGCCGCAGGCGTTGTCGGCCATGTAGCCGTTGTTGTTGCCGCTCTGGGTGCGGCGGAACTCGTCGCCGGCGAGGATCATCGGCGGCCCCTGGTCAAGGAGCATCTGGGCGGCGAGGTTGCGGATCTGCCGGCGGCGCAGCACCTCGTCGCCGCCGCTGTCCCAACTCAGGTTGGTGTCGTTGCCGCTGCTGGCGTCGGCGCCGGTCGGGTTGCAGGGGCCGGTGCCGTTGACCTTGGTGTTGTAGGAGACCAGGTCGTTCAGGGTGAAGCCGTCGTGGGTGGTGATCAGGTTGACGCTCTCGGCCGGCGTCGCGAAGCCGGACCAGGTGGCGGTGATCGAGGCGCCGAGGTTCCCCACCTGGCTGTTGTCCCCCTTTTCGAACTGCCGCAGGTTGTCGCGATAGTTGCCGTTCCACTCCGACCAGCCGGCCGGGAACTGGCCGACGCCCGAGGCGCCCGTGTCCCAGGGCTCGGCGATCACCTTGAACCCGTTGGCCGAGGCGGCGCTGGCGATCGAGACGAGGGTCGTGGCGTTGTTGTTGAACACCCGGCCATCGGTCCCCTCGCGGCCCAGCTCGTAGGCGAGGTCGAAGCGGAAGCCGTCGACGTGCAGGGTGTTCGCCCAGTAGGTGAGGCTGTCGACGATCAGGTTGCGTACTGCGGTACGGCTGGCGTTGAGGTTGTTGCCGGTGCCGGTCGAATCCCAGTAGCAGGACTTGTCGTCGGCCAGGGTGTAGTAGGTCGCGTTGTCGATGCCGCGCAGGTTGATGTAGCGCACGGGATTCCCTGAGCAGGCGCCCCCCTCCCAGGTGTGGTTGAAGACGACGTCGAGCCAGACCTCGACCCCCTGCGCGTGCATCGCCTTGACCATGTCCTTGAACTTGGTCACCTGCTCGCCCGCGACGTAGGTGCAGGAGTTGGTGTCGGTGCACAGGTACTCGCGGTTGGGGGCGAAGAACTGGGTGGTCATGTAGCCCCAGTAGTTGATGCGGTCGGCGGTGGCGCCGCCCACCGGGTCGTCGAACTGCGCGTACTCGTGGATCGGCAGCAGCTCGGCGGCGGTCACCCCCAGGGTCTTGAAGTAGGACGCCTTGGAGGCGAAGCCGTCATAGGTCCCCTGCTGCGCGGCCGCCACGGTGGAGTCGGCCTTGGTGAATCCCCGCAGGTGGACCTCGTAGGAGATCGAGTCCTTCATCGCGATGTTGGGCTTGGCGTCGGTCCCCCAGGAGTAGGTATCGCTGACCACGATCGACTTCGGCATCACCCCGGCGCTGTCGACGTAGGCATAGGTGTCCGTGCCGCCGAGGATGGCGGTCGAGTAGTGGCCGCTCACCCGCTGCGGCTCGCCGGTCACCGCCTTGGCGTAGGGGTCGGTGAGCAGCTTGTTGGGGTTGAAGCGGTTGCCGCTGGCGTCGACGTGCGAGACGAAGCCGAGGTTGCTCCCCGGCGTCCAGCTCGCGTTGTAGGTCCAGTTGGGGCCCCAGACCCGGTAGCCGTAGAGGGTGCCGGCGCCGAGGCCGGCGACGGTGGCGGTCCAGATGTGGTTGGGCACGTCGGTCTGGGTGAGCGCGTACTTGGCCGTCGCGGTCGAGGCGGTCGGGGTCGCGAAGATCCAGACTTCGATGCGGGTCGCGTTCGCCGAGAACAGCGCGAACTGCACGCTGCTGCCGGTGATGGTGGCCCCGAGCGGCGTGGTGGCAGCGGCCGGTCGCGGAGCCAGAACGAGGCTCAGCAACAGAATCGCCGGCGCGAGGGCGCGCAGGGCGACGATCGGACGGGTGACGTTGAATCTCATGAGTTTGTCTCCTGGAATCAGGGATGGGCACTGAAGCGGCGGAGGCGCGAGACGGCTGCAATCCCCGTCTCCGAAAGATCGACGTTCAGCGATAACCATTGTACCGCTTGGCCTCCGCAATGGATTGCTCACAGAGTGGGCAACTCGGCCGCAAGGCCGGAGACCCTTTTTACGTCTTATTCCGACACAAGAGATGCTTTCCCTCTCTTGACAATGTAGCCACCAGTGTCTACATTGGTCCGATGAAAGAGGTGGGTATCCGTGAGCTCAAGAATCGTCTCAGCGAGTACATCCGGCTGGTCCGGGAAGGGGAGGTCGTCATGGTGACCGATCGGGGCGAAGTGGTGGCGGAGTTGCGGGCGCCGCAGATGGCGGCCAGCGAGTTGCTGCAGAAATATCCCGGGCTGACCGACATGGTCCGCCGCGGTCTCGTCCGGCTGCCGAGCCGGCCGCATCGCGCCGGCCTCTATCCCCGGCAGGCGTCGGTGACCCCTCCGGGCACCGCGCAGCGGCTGCTGGACGACGAGCGGGAGGACCGGCGATGAACCTCTACGCGGATTCCAGCGCGGTGCTCGCCTGGCTGTTCGCGGAGGACACCGCGGATTCGGTCGAGCAGGCGTTCGACCGCGCCGACGGGGTGGTCGCCTCGGACCTCACGCTCGTGGAGTGTGACCGCGCCCTGGTGCGGGCCCATATCCTGGGCCTGCTGACCGAAATGGAGGCGGTGCGGCGGCGGGCCGTGCTGGAGGCGGTTTCGGTGAACTGGCTGATCCTCAAGCTCGACCGCGAGGTGCTCGAACGGTCGCGGCGGCGCTTTCCGGCCGAGCCGCTGCGGACGCTGGACGCGCTGCACATCGCGAGCGCCCTGGCGGCCCGCTCGGTGATCTCGGACCTCGCCCTGCTGAGCCTCGACCGCAGAGTGCGAGAGAATGGCGCCGCGCTCGGCTTCGACCTTTTTCCCCGAGCGACCTCCGGCAGCGGATGGATGAAAAAGACCTGAAGGCTCTCCTGGCCTATCTCAAGGAGAACGAGCCCCGGCACTCCCTGGATGCCCTGCGCGCCCAGATGGTGAAGGCCGGACACTCTCCGGGCGACGCGGAGCAGGCGATCGCAGTGTTCCAGGGCAAGCTCCTGCCGCCGGAGGCGCCCGCTTGGCCGCTGGCGATCGGCGTCGCCCTGCTCGACCTCGCACTCGCCTGGGGCCTGGCCGCCCTGTTCCGGCGCCTGGGGACGGACAAGGTCTCCTGTGCCGCGGCGGTGCTGCTGCCGATGATCTACCTCGGCGAGATCATCGCCGGCGTCATCGCGCTCGCCGCCGGTCGGGACCGCCAAGCCCGCGTGCTCCTCCTCGGCATGCTGCTCTTCTGCGGGCTGGTGGTGCTGATCCTGGCGGCCTACGCCGGGAAGTGGCTCTCCAGCCACAGCTCGTGAGGGCGCGCCGCACCGAGTCAGTCCGCCTCCGAACCATCGTCTATAGTGGAAAGCATACGAGATTTCGGCGGCGGATCTGGCCGGTGACTATCCTGCCGTTGAGTACATGCCTCCTCATGGGCAGTACTCGCTGGATATCCTCTCCCGGCTTGGGGAGGCGTTCAGTTATGGGGACATTGAGTCGGAAGTCCTGGCCACGGCCGAAGGAACACGGATCTCCGTCGCGACCCCCCGTATGCTCTATAGAATGAAGCGCGACACGGTGCGGCCGCAGGACAAGCTGGACGCCGCAGTGATCAAGGAAGTCTTCAGGCTCGAGGAGGATTGATGCCGGTTCGGAAGTTTCGCTCGGCCGCCGACATGCCCGGGGCGCAGCCGCGCACGCCGCTCGATCCGGAGAACCTCCGGCTCGCCTGCTCGCTCACGCAGTTTGCCTACTGGCTCCATCCCATGAAGCACGTCCCCGGCGTGCGGAAATACCGGTCGATCGAGGAGGCGTGGAAAGCCCGGCAGGAGTGGGTGCAGAGCCAGCTCCGTCAGCCGGCTGCCCGAGTGGGAGAGTAGACCGGCCAAAGCGGCCTCAGGAACCGTCACGGCGGCGAGCGATTGGGGTCGGTCGCCAGGACGAGGACCTCCTCCAGGGCCTGCAGGACGTCGTTCACTCCCTGGCGGATGTTCGTGAGGCCCGTGTGGATGGCGCTCTTCAGCGGATCCAGGCGCTCGCTCCGGAGAGCGGGGTCGGCCGCCAGCGACTGCGGCGGATGGGCGGCCCTGGCCTGCTCCTCCCCGATGCGCTCGTTCCTGCACTCCCAGATGATCTCGTCGAGGCGTTCGACGGTGCAGCCCAGGCCGCGGGCGATTTGCTCGAAGCGCTCCGGGTCGCGCGGCAGGCGCTT
>DASWQX010000167.1:0-3038 GCA_036403495.1 Thermoanaerobaculia bacterium | reverse complement strand
CTACGCCGGTCTGGTCTTCGAGCCGGAGATCCCGCGCGAGTCGCTGTTCTGGGAGCTCGCCGGCGCCCACCCCAACCTGGCGGCGGTCAAGGTCGACGGCGCCACCAAGGAATTCTCCTTCTTCGGCGGCCGGGTCGGGTTCCTCACCTTCGCCCTCGACCCCGAATCGGATGCGGCGCGGGCGCTGGAGAGCAAGCTCGCCCTGCTGGTGCGCTCCAGCGTCGGCGCGCCGGTGGCGGCGAGCCAGGTGGTCCTCCTCCAGGCCCTGCGGGACGAGGGGGTCGGGCGCGACATCGAGGCTGTGCGGCTCCTGCTGGAAGGGCGCTACCGGGCCCTGAAGGGCGCCCTTGCCATGGTCGATCCCGCGCTGCTGACGGTGCTGCCGTTCAATTCCGGCTGCTTCGCCCTGGTGGAGATCCCCGCGGCGCTGGCGATCGATTCCGAGGTCGCCCGCCGGCATCTGCTGGCCCGCCACGACACCGGACTGATCTCGCTCGCGCCGCGCTATCTCCGCATCGCCCACTGCTCGGTGGACGCCGAAGCTCTCCCGGAGCTGGTGAGACGGCTGGAGCAGGGGATCCGCGAGCTGGCCTCGACCCCCAAATGACCTGCGTCGCCGTGCTCGGAGGCGGACCGGCGGGCGCGTCGGCGGCCCTGGCGCTCGCCCGCGGCGGCGTGGAGGTCGATCTCTACCTGCCGGCCCGCCCCGGCGAGAAGCCCTGCGGCGGCGCGGTGCCCGAGCACGTGATACCCCACATCGCCGGCTTCGATCCCTCGCCCCTGCCGGCCGTCGTCGCTCCCGAGACCCTGCTGGAGGACGCGCGCGGGCACCGGCTCGCTCTCGATCTGGCCGGCATCCGCATCTTCCGGCGGCGGGATTTCGACCGCGCCCTGGTCGAGGCGGCGCTGGCGGCGGGAGCGGTCGCGCGGCCGGTCAAGGCCGAGCGGCTGGAGAGGATTCGGGAGGGGGTCCGCGTGACGGCGGGCGGCGAGGGCAGGATTTACGACTGGATCGTCGGCGCGGACGGCGCCCGCGGGCTGTCGCGGCGCTCGCTCGGCCTCGTCCCCCAAGGGGACAGCGTCGGCCTGGGCGGCTCGCTTTCCGGGCTCGACTGGAGCCGCCTCGTCCTCGCCTTCCCGGCGCTCGCGGACGCCTATCTCTGGATCTTCCCGCGTCCTGAAGGCGCCTCGGTGGGCATCGCCTACACGCCGGGGCGTCTGAACGAGGCCGAAGCGCGCGCCGCGCTCGATGGCTTCC
Source organism: Thermoanaerobaculia bacterium (assembly GCA_036403495.1). Classification (GTDB taxonomy): domain Bacteria; phylum Acidobacteriota; class Thermoanaerobaculia; order Multivoradales; family UBA5704; genus DATARR01. The sequence continues at coordinate 1,780 of DASWQX010000167.1, read as the reverse complement.
TCGATCGCCACCTGCCCGCCGGCTGGCGCGACCTGCCCGGTCCCCGCTACCGCTATCCGATCCCCGTCTACGGCCCCTGGACGCTGGAGGCCGTGCGGCGCGGGCTGTCGCGCCGCATCCTCCTCGCCGGCGACGCCGCGGCGGTCGCCGATCCGCTGACTCGCGAGGGCATCCGCTACGGCCTCCTCACCGGCCTCTGGGCCGCCGGGAGCCTGCTCAGCGGATGCGCCGCGGCCTATCCCGAGCGGCTGGAGAGCGAGCTGGGGGCCGAGATGGAGAAGGCCCACCAGGCCCGCGACGTCTTCTTCGAAAGCTCGATCGGCCGCTGGGCGGTGCCCCTGTCGGGCCTCCACCCAGGGATCCGGAGAGTGCTCGGCGACCTGCTCGCCTGCCGCCAGCCCTACACGGGGCTGCGGCGGCGATTGCTGCGGGCGGCGGTGGGAGTGGGGTGAGCGCCTACTTCCCCGTCTCGTACCCCTTCCGCGCCTTGACCCGGAACTCGCGGTTGGTGGTGGTCACCGTGACGTTCTGGAAGCCCGGCTTGCCGGTCTGCTCGCTCTGGTAGCTCAGCAGGTAGTAGCCGTTGTTCTCCTTGGAGATCTGGTCGAGCGGCGTCGAGAAGTTGGTGATGTTGAAGAAGTAGCGGCCGCCGGTATCGTCCGACATCTTCTGCAGCGAGTCGCTCAGCGTGTGCTGGGTGGCGGCCGGCGTCAGGTCGAGCGAGTAGACCGCCACGTTGTTGGCGTTGAGCGCGTCGACCGTCGGCAGGAAGTAGCGCTTGTCGGGCACGAACTGGCCGAACGTCGTCTCGTTGCTGGGCAGGCCGTAGGTGAAGAGCAACAGGTTCTTGCGCCCCCGGATGTTGCCGGCCGAGCGGGCGATCACCTGCAGGGCGTTGTAGATCTTCGGCGTCTTGTTCATCAGCTCCTCGCCCCGCGGCAGGCCGGCGAGCAGCGACGGCCCCTTGCTGGCGTCGATCCGCGAGTTGTAGTTCCCTTCCGGGTCCCGACCCTTCACCGCGTCGCCGATCGCTGCGATCAGCGCCTTGCGGTCGTGCGTGAAGTCCTGCTGCACCTTGAGGCGGGTGTCGTAGCTGACCACCGCCACCCAGTCGTTGGCCAGCATCTCGCCGTCCACCCAGCCGCGGGCGCGCTTGCTCGCCTCGAGCTGCTGCGAGAGGAGCTGCGGCGCGTCCTGCGCGTTGACCTTCTGGTCCTCGAAGAAGAGGACGAAATAGCGGTCCTCCGTCCCCTGCTCGGTGCTCACCCCCTGCTTGGCGAGGGTGGGGTTGGACTCCAGCAGCCGCCGGTTGCTGTAGAAGGTCACGCCCGTGAGGTCGACGGGCTTGCCGTTGTCCTTGACCACGAAGTCGCTCTTGTCGAGCCCCACGATCACGTTCCCCGTGGAGTCCGTGACCAGGACGTCGAGGAGCACCTCGTTGACGTTCACCTTGCCCTGGAACTGGCCCTGCACGTCCTGGCCCTGAGGCTTCTCCTGAGCCGTGGCGGCGCTCCCGAGACCGCAGAGCGCGGCGCCCGCGATCGCCGCCATCGCCGTCATCCGCATCTTTCGCATGTCTTTCTCCTTTGCCCGAGACGATCCACCTTAAGAGAGAGCAAGGGCCGGGCCAGGAAAATTCCTGCCGGCGGGAACGCGGAACGGGCTGATTCTAAATGGGAATGATGAGGACGGGGTGGGCGAGCGGTTCAGGAGATGTCATCGGGAGTGGACGGGTTGTCTCTGGAGGGGACATCAGTGGCCTGCGACCACACCCCCGCCC
>DASWQX010000166.1:0-5937 GCA_036403495.1 Thermoanaerobaculia bacterium | reverse complement strand
CGGCCCAAGTGCGCTCCCGCGAGGTCTCCGCGGCCGAGGTGCTGGAGTCCTGCCTCGCCCGCACCGCGCGCGTCGAACCGCTGATCGGCGCCTACCTGGAGGTGTTCGAGGGGGAGGCCCGCGCCCGGGCCGCCGAGATCGACCGCCGCGCCGCCGCCGGCGACGATCCCGGTCCGCTCGCCGGGGTGCCGGTGGCGCTCAAGGACAATCTGAGCCTCGCGGGGCGCGCCCTCACCTGCGGCTCGCGCATCCTCGCCGGCTACGTGGCCCCCTATAGCGCCACCGCCGTCGAGCGCCTGCTGGCGGCCGGCGCCGTGCCGCTCGGGCGGGCGAACATGGACGAGTTCGCCATGGGCTCCTCCTGCGAGAACTCCGCCTACCAGCCCACCCGCAACCCCTGGGACCTCGCCAGGGTGCCGGGGGGCTCCAGCGGCGGCCCTGCGGCGGCGGTGGCGGCGGGGAGCGTGCCCCTCTCGTTCGGCTCGGACACCGGCGGCTCGATCCGCCAGCCGGCGGCGCTCTGCGGCGTGGTGGGGGTCAAGCCCACCTATGGCCGGGTGTCGCGCTACGGCCTGGTGGCCTTCGCCTCGTCGCTCGACCAGATCGGCCCGCTCGCCAGGAACGTGCGCGACGCCGCCCTCGGCTTGCAGGTGATCGCCGGCGCCGATCCGCGCGACGCGACCTCCGCCGACGAGCCGGTGGGCGACTATCTGGACGGGATCGAGGGGGGGATCGCCGGCCTCAAGATCGGCATCCTGCGCGAGGTCGACCCCTCGCGGCTCGGCGGCGATGTCGCCCGCGACTGGCGCGAATCGCTCGACCGGCTCACCCGGCTGGGGGCGGAGATCGTCGAGGTCTCGGTGCCCAGCGTCGACGCCGCCATCGCCGTCTACTACGTGATCGCGACCTCGGAGGCGAGCTCCAACCTCGCCCGCTTCGACGGCGTGCGCTACGGCCGGCGGTCGGCGGCGGCGGACAACCTGGCGGACCTCTACTTCGCGAGCCGCAGCGAGGGGTTCGGCCCGGAGGTCGAGCGGCGGATCATGCTCGGCACCTTCGCCCTCTCGTCCGGCTACTACGAGGCCTACTACGGCCGGGCGCGCGGCGTGCTGGAGCGGATGCGCCATGAGCTCGACGCCGCCTTTGCCCGCGCCGACCTGATCGTGACGCCCACCGCGCCGTCCGCCGCCTTCCGGCTCGGCGAGAAGGTGGACGATCCGCTCGCCATGTACCTCTCGGACATCTTCACCACCCCGGCGAACCTGACCGGGGTGGCGGCGATCGCCGTGCCCTCCGGCGCCGGCGCCGACGGCCTGCCGCTGTCGCTCCAGATCCTCGGCCCCCGCTTCGGCGAGGCCGCGGTGTTCCGCGCCGCCCGCGCCTTCGAGCGCGAGGTCGCCTGGACGGTCGCCCCCTCTTTCCGGGGCGCGGAGGCGACGGTAGCGTGAGCGCGCGAGCGGCCGTCGCCGTCGTCCTGCTCGCGGTCCTGGCCGCCTCCCCAGCGCCCGCCGCGCCGTCCAAGCCCTCGCCCGTGGCGTCGACGGCCTCCGTCAGCATCGTCCCGGCGGCGCGTGGACCGCTCCGCGTCGGGCTGGAGGACGGCCTCGCCGTCGCCCTCTCCGAGGAGCACGGGATCGTCGTCGAGGCCGCTCCCCGCCGCGGCGAGGGGATGGCCGCCTTCGCCACCCGCCTGTGCGGCGACGCCTCGCTCGCCTCCAAGGTGGCCGAGACGAACAGCGGCGGAGCCGGCACCGGCGCGGATCTCCAGACCGGCGCCCGCTACTCGATCCCCTTCGACCTCCTCACCGTGGAATGGCAGCTCAAGGCGGCCCGCGCCCTGTTCGCGGACGACCACGGCGCCGCCGACGGCTGGGTGCACAAGGTCCGCGGCGTCGGGCCCCTCCAGCGCGAGAGCCTCTGGAACCTGGCTCTCTGGTTCACCGGCACCGGCGAGAGCTTCCGCGCCATCCGCGAGTACAACGAGCTCTGGGACGACGACGTGGCGCGCGGCACCACGGTGACCATCCCCTCGGAGCTGCTGCGGCCCGCCTTCCGCTCCGTCCTGCCGGTGCCCGAGAAGCCTTTCCAGCTCCAGTACGGCGCCGATCCGGACGGCGAGTTCGCGGTCTACCGGCTGCGCCCGCACGAGGCGCTCTACTCGTCGGTGGTGGTGCGCTTCACCGGCCGCGTCTTCGGCGCGGACGTCAACGCACTGGCCGCCAAGATCGCCAAGCGCAGCGGCATCGCGGACGTCAGCGACATCCCGATCGGCTACCGGGTCAAGATCCCCTTCGACGTCCTGCAGCCCGAGTACCTCCCCGAGGGGCACCCGCTGCGCAAGAAGTACGAGGAGAGCCTGCGCCAGAGCGCCCGCTTCAGCAACCAGGTCAAGGCCAAGGGGCTCAACGGGATCACCATCATCCTCGACGCCGGCCATGGCGGCCTCGACGCCGGGGCCAGCCTCGGCGGCGTCTGGGAGAGCCTCTACGTCTACGACATCGCGATGCGGATCAAGCAGCAGCTCGAGGCGCAGACCGCGGCCCGCGTGCTGGTCACCACCCGCGACGGCGCCGACTTCAAGGTCCAGGACGCCGACGTCCTCCCCTTCTCGCGCGGCCACGCCGTGCTCACCACGCCCCCCTATCGGATCGAGGACCCCAAGGTCGGCGTGAACCTGCGCTGGTACCTCGCCAACAGCCTCTACCGCCAAGCGGTGAAGGCCGACCGCGACCCCGACAAGGTGGTCTTCCTGTCGATCCACGCCGACTCGCTCCACCCCTCGCTGCGCGGCCTGATGGCCTATATCCCGGCGGCGGACATGCGCGACGGCACCTACAGCAAGAGCGGCGGCGTCTATGCCTCGCGCAAGGAGGTGCAGGAGAGCCCGACGGTCGCCTTCCCGAAGGAGAAGCGGGTGGAGAGCGAGGGGCTGTCGCGCGAGCTCGCCAAGCAGGTGGTCGCCGCCTTCCAGTCGGGCGGCCTGCCGGTGCATCCGTTCAACCCGGTGCGCGACCGGATCATCCGCGACAACAGCGTCTGGGTGCCGGCGGTGCTGCGCTACAACTCGGTCCCCGCCAAGGCGCTGCTGGAGATCTGCAACCTCGCCAACGACCAGGACCGTGCCCTGATCCAGACCCACGCCTACCGCCAGCACGTCGCCCAGGCCGTGGTCCAGGGGCTGCTGGCCTATTACGGGCAGGGCGGGGCGGCGGGACAACAGGTGGCGGAGACGGCGAAGTAAGGCAGCCCCTTATACACGTCGTGAGTGGAGACCCGCCCGCAGGGCGGAACTTATCCAGCCTGGGGTGTCAACCCCAGGGCCGGGTTCGCAAACCACCTTCCTGAGCCCCGTAGGGCCGACACCTCGACGGAGCTTCGAATCGGCAGAACCTGTCGGCCCTGTGGGGCTTGGGGGAATGGGGTGCCCTCTCCCCCTGGGGTTGACACCCCAGGCTGGGTAACTGCCGCCCTGCGGGCTGTCGACTCTCGACTCCCGTCGGAGGCGGGCGCCTTTGGTGCTACCCTTGATCTCCCTTGAAGAAGCTCGGGAACTTTTCCGAGGCCTCCGCGGTCTATCAGAACAGGGCGAGGATCGATCCGCCCTGGGAGGACTCGGTGGGCGTCGCAACGGTCTATCCGGTCGTACATCACGATGTAGCCCTCGACGTCGCCCTCGTCGAACGCCATCGCTGCGGCGATCTCCAGGCCTTCGACGAGGTCTATGCACGGTTCGGCGAGATGGTCTACAACCTCGCCCTGCGCCTGGCCGGCAACCGCGAGGAGGCCGCCGACCTCACCCAGGAGATCTTCCTGCGCATCTTTCGCCACCTGGGCACCTTCGGGGGGCGTTCGACCCTGAAGACCTGGGTATTCCGGATCGCGATCAACCACTGCCGCGACCGCCTGTCTCGCCACTATCCGGCGACGCAGTCGATCGACGACGCGGCCGGGGACGGCGGCATTCCGATCGCCGACCCCGGCCGTGGACCGGAGGATCTGGCCGTTGCCGCCGACGAGGGGCGCCGGGTGACGGAGGGCCTGTCCCGGATTCCGCCGGTGTTCTGCGAGGCGGTGGTGCTGCGCGATCTGGAAGGGTTATCCTATGAGGAGATTGCTGAAGTTCTGGGAGTCCGGGTGGGGACCGTCCGCTCGCGGATCGCGCGGGGCCGGGAGCACCTGAGGATCCTTTTGGAGAGAGGACTATGAATCGCCACGTATCCACTGAGCAGCTCTCGGCCTATCTCGATTCCGAGATCGGGTTCGCCGAGGTCCGCCAGGTTGAAGCTCACTGCTCGGCGTGCGCGGATTGCGGCGCGCGCCTGGCTTCGCTGCGGCGCGTCGTCTCCGGCTTCGGCCGGGTCGAGCGCGCCATGCCTCCCGCGGCGCTGCGCCAGCAGATCCGCCGCCAGGTCATCGCCCAGCCGCCGGTCTACGGCGTCCGCAAGATGCTCGACTCGTTCCGCTTCCTGCTCTTCCCCATCCAGCCGGAGCTGCGCATCGCCGTAGGGATGGGGCTCGCCCTGGTGGTGGGGCTGTTCACCCTCAACCACGAGGCCGAGAGCGTGATGCCGCTGCCGACGCGCGGCGGCCATGAGATCGTCACCGTTGAGATCGGCGCGCAATCCGGCCAGCTCTTCACCACGAGCGAGGTGGCGGGCCGGAAGTTCATCCTGACCGAGAACGGCTGGGTCCAGAGGGGCCTCGAGGGGCAGACCCCGATCGCTCACGTCGACGCCGGCAGCCCGCAGGGCCGGGCGCTGCTGACCCAGTGCTCGAACTTGGAGATCCTGCTCGCCGACGGCTCGGCGGTGGTGCTGCGCTACAACCTGGAGACGGTCGAGATCCGCAACCCGCCGCCCAGCCGGGTGCTTGGCTACGAGGCGCCGCCCGTCCGCCGCGTCGCGCGGTCCCACGGGCGGATAGTGGCGGCGTAGGACCCTACCGGTACGCCTCGATCCGCTCGATCGTCCAGCTCTCGCCGCCGAGGCTGACGGTGTCCCCCGGCTTGCGGCCGAGGAGGTCGATGGCGAGCTCGGACTCGTAGGAGATCACGTCCTCCTCGGGTTTGCTCTCCCAGGGGCCGAGGATGGTCATCACCCTTTCGCCTCCCGCGCCGGTCAGGTGGGCGCGGGTGCCGATCCGCATCTCCGAGAGGTCCATGCCGCCGGGCTCAATCAGCCGCACGCGCTGGAGGTCGGCGTTGAGGCTGGCGGCGCGGGCGTTCAGGTACTCGTGGCGCTGGCGGGCCGACTTGTACTCGAAGTTCTCGCGCAGGTCGCCCATGGCGCGGGCCTCCTCGATCGCCTTGCGGTTGGCCGGGATGTCGATCGACATGATCTGCTGCAATTCGGCCCGCTTGGCCTCCACCGAGGCGATCAGAGCGTAGATCGGCGGCGGTCCGCTCTCCTTGCGCAGTCCCTGGAAGCGGAGGTGGATGGCGTTGACCAGCGTCTCGCGCTGATAGGGCTCGAGCGGCGCGGCGCGCTGGATGGCGTCCTCGGCCTGCGCCGCCTGATCCTCGGTGAGGTGGCTGAGCAGGCGCGGCACCGTGCCGCCGGACTCGGCCAGCGCGAGCAGGCGGACGCGGAAGGGGGCGAACTCGTCGCGCGACAGGGTGGTGAGGATCTGCTGCAACATGCGCAGCGCGTTGCGGGTGCGCATCGCCTCGTCCACCGCCGCCCGCTCGGCCAGCCAGACGAAGCCCGGCGGGTTGCGGTGGGGCTGGGCGAGGAGGCTGTCGAGCAGGCGGTCGAGCTCGCGCGGCGCGCCGGTGGCGAGGCCGTCGGCCAGCAGGTCGAGGGCGCGCGGATCGGACTCCTTGCTCATCGCGTCGCGGTAGATCACCGGCCAGTCCTCGCGCCGCTCGCGGACCATCGTGTAGGCGCGCTCGCGCAGCAGCCGCTCCTCGATGCCGGAGAACAGGCGCTGGTGCTGGCC
>DASWQX010000165.1:0-2511 GCA_036403495.1 Thermoanaerobaculia bacterium | reverse complement strand
GTCTACGCGACGCCGGACTACATTCTGGGCGCCTCGCAATCGGTCGCCGGGCTCGGCCTGCGCGTCTCCGGCGGTCAGGAGATCGTGGCGACGCTCTACGCGGAGAGCCCGGCCTTCGCGCCGCTCTATCTCTGGAGCCGGACGCGGACGCCGGACAGCGACGACGGTGAGCAGCTCAACACGCTGGACCAGGCGGTGGCGAACCGGAACCTGGTGCTCGCCCGCCTCGACACGCCGGGGGCGGGGACCGGCCACGCGTTCCTCTCGGCGCCCTGGGGGACTCCGGAGGCCATCGGCGACGTGGTGGTGGCGCGCTGCGGCGACACCTACGTGGCCCTGGTCTCGCCGGGGGGGTGGGAGCTGGCGCCGGCGATCGAGAAATATCCGGACTATTACGGGCTGGGCAAGAAGAGGCGCACCGACCTCGCAGGCTCCTGGGTGGCGGTGCCGCGGCGGCAGCCGGCGAGCGTGGCGCTGGTGGCGGGGCGGCGGGCCGAGGACGGCGACTTCGCCGACTGGAGGAAGCGGCAAGCCGCGGCCCGCCTGACGGTGGGCGAGGACGGCGCGATCCGCTTCACCGGCGCCGATGGCGCGCGCTCCGACTTCCTTCCCGGCCGCAAGGCCACGTTCGCGGGTCAGGGCGTGGAAGCGGCGGCGTATCCGCGGATGGCTTCGCCTTTTCTCGCCAGCGGCGCGCCCGGGAGCTGGACGTTCTTATTCGGAAAGTCCAAAGAAAAGGGGGCGCCGGAGCGCCCCCTTTCCTCCCAGCGATAGGAGCGGAGCCTAGAAGCGGATCCGCACGCCGAGCTGCGCCAGGCGCTGCTCGCCCTGCAGGGGGTCGCCCGCGTAGGCGGTGGGCTTGATCCCGGTCGGGTTACCGGCGGAATCGAAGACCACGGTGTAGCTCGAGGGGTTCTTCTCGTTAAAGAGGTTGAACACCTCGGCGATCAGCTCGAGGCCGACCGGTCCGACCGTGAAGGTCTTGGACAGCCGGAGGTCGAGCTGCGAGAACGAGTGGGTCCGCACGGAGTTGACGGAGCCGCCGGGCAGCAGGTCGAAGCGGAAGCCGTCGCCGTTCAGATCGTTGGTGGAGTAGATGGTGGTCGGCGTCGCCGAGTGATACCGGAAGATGCCGTCGACGTTGACTCCCCACGGGCCCTGGTAGACGGCGCTCAGGGTGAGGCGGTGGCGGGCGTCCGTGTTGAGCGGTCCGATGCAGGCGCCGCACAGCGGGTTGAGCGGGTTGACCGAGACGTCGCGGGCACCGCGCAGGGAGGGCTCGTAGCCGGTGTCGGTCAGACGGAACTCGTCGGCGCCGGCGAGCACGTTGCCGGTGACCTTCGAGTAGGTGTAGAAGCCGAGGATCTCGAGCTTGTCGGTCGCCCGGGCGCGGAAGCTGAAGTTGCCGCCGTCATAGTCCGCCTTGCCGTTGCCGACCCAGAGGCGGAAGTTGCCGAACTGCGGGAAGCGGTGCTCGCCGGTCGACGGATCGATCGGGTTGGCGCGGAAGCGGAAGGGGATGTCGCGGTAGGCGATGTCCACCCCTTCGACGTTGACCCCCAGCCAGTCGTTGACCTGCCAGGAGTAGCCCAGCGAAGCCTGCCGGGAGTAGGGCGTCGCGAGGGTCGGCGAGGCGACCTCGTTCGGCGGCTGCGCGGCGAGGCCGGGGAGCTGGTTCGGCGGCAGCGGCTGGCCGGGACGGAAGAGGCTGCCATCCGGGTTGTGGATGCCGTTGGAGTCTACGTTGCTGTATACCACACCGTAATTCGACTGCACGGACAGGGCGGGGAAGAGCACGGTGGCGTTGATGTAGGGGAAGTCGTAGTACTTGCCCCAGCCGCCGCGCAGCAGCTGCTTGCCGTCGCCCTTGACGTCGAACGTGAAGCCGACGCGCGGTCCCCAGTTGTTCTTGTCGTTCGGCAGGACGCCGCCGCCGCCGTTCTTGAACGCTTGCAGGTATGACTCGTTGTACTTGGTCTGGGTGGAGAGCGTCTGCCAGATCGGATTGCTCCGCTGGTCGAGGTCCAGCCCCGAGTTGTAGTCGTAGCGCAGGCCGAGGTTGATGGTCAGCCGGTCGCTGAACAGCAGGTCGTCCTGGAAATAGCCGCTGTACTCCTTGACCGGCGTGCTCTGGCCGGCGAAGCCGCCGTAGATGGTGATGGCGGTGACGGGCGAGTTCACGTCGTCGCGCAGAAAGGAGTACTGGCCGGTGGTGCCGGTCGTGGAGTCGCCGCTGAGGGTCGGCTCGTTGACGTAGTTGAAGCCGGTCTTGAAGTTGTTGGCGCGGCCGGCGATCGTGCTGGTGAAGCTGAAGTCGTCCTTGTACTGGTACTTCGTCTGGTTGGTGGTCTGCGGCGTGTTGATGTTCTGGCCGCTGTGCACGCCCGACGGGAAATAGAGATAGGGCGCGGTGGAATCCGCCGTGATGGCGTTGTTGAACTTCGTGTACTGGAAGACGAACTCGTTGAGGCTGTCGCTGCCGAGCTGGGCGCTGTGGCCCGCCAGGATGGA
>DASWQX010000164.1:0-5632 GCA_036403495.1 Thermoanaerobaculia bacterium | reverse complement strand
TCCTTGTACGACGAATTGCGCGTAGGCGATCACTTCCTCGGAGTCGGGGCTTTGAAAATGGCTCCAAAGAAGTTCCAGTTCGGCTTCTTCCGCTCTCCGGCGGCAGATGCTTCGCGGGCCGCCCTGATCAAGGACGTGCCGTCGATCGACTACTACGTCGTGGGAAATCACCATATCGCCGGATTGAACAATAGGGACTTTGCCCTTCTCATGTCACCGCATCCCTTGATCCTAGAGCTGTCGCCGACGGGCCACTCTAGGACCCTGGACGTGATTCCGCACGAATTCCGGGTCTTGCCGCTCAAGTCCCCGGCGACCGGTCCCCGCTCAGACGAGGCGATGTATAGGGAGATCGAAGGATTGTCGATACCCGTCGGCCTCTACGGACAGGATCAGGACGACGTTTTGTACCTCTTGACCCGCCAGGCCGGGCCTCAGGGCGACACGATCTGGCGTCTGTTTCAAATCGATGTCGACAAAGGCCACGTGGTCGGCAGCCCGATGGTCCTGCCCACCCACGCTCATCACCTTACCGCGGTCAATACGGCAGAGAACTGGTATTTCTTCGAGCGCGGCGTGGTTTCGGCAGCCGGAAATCAGGCCATACCGTCCATGATGGTTATCTCCAACGCGTCCATCAAGGCGCGGCGGCTGCCTGTCGAATGTCAGAACCAGTAAAGGGCGAAGGAAAGCAAGGAAAGCTGGCGCGGCTTAACGACGGGCTCGACCGCTACAAGAACGTGGTGGCCCTTATGGCGATCCTTTTCACCTGGGCCGCCAGCAGCCTCGGGGGGTTCTATCTGGGGCTGGAAGCAGCTCGCACGGCTGCCGAAAACCGGATCAAGAGCCTTGAGGATCAGATCGACAAGCGCGTCGCGCTCATCGAGGGACACGTCGAGAAACGTATCGACTCAGATCAGTTCGCCATCAAGGCTCTTGAGGATGAACAGGTGGATGTACGCACCTATTTGGATTCGGCCCAAGTCGAAGCTGCCGACGCGTTCGAGATCGACTGCATAAAGGCTAAGGGCACTTACACCTCGAATCCCAAAGTCTGCCGGTACGTGATCGAAGGCCAAGTCAAGTCGGTGCGATTCCAGACCCTGGCTGCACGCTCCCCCAAATATGGCCCACTGACTCCGTAAGCTTGGACAGCCTACCCTAAGAGGCTGAGAGATTCCCTCTCAGCCTCCCCTCCATGCACCAGGGCCCCCTTGCCCTGAACCGACCGCTCGTGCTATTTTCCCTTCCGTGGCCAAGGAACTGAGCAAAGGCGAGCAGACCAAGCAGGAGATCCTGGAGCGTGCTCTGGCGCTGGCCGGCGAGGTCGGTCTCGAAGGGCTGTCGCTCGGCGTGCTGGCGGCGGGGATGAACCTGTCGAAGAGCGGCCTGTTCGCGCACTTCCGTTCCAAGGAGGCGCTGCAGGTCGAGGTGCTCCAGCGGGCGATCGACGTGTTCATCGCCGACGTGGTGGTGCCGGCGCTTCGCCAGCCGCGCGGCGAGCCCCGGCTGCGCCGGCTGTTCGACGACTACCTGGTCTGGGTGCGCGGCAACGGTGGCCGCGGAAGCTGCTTCTTCATGGCCCTCACCCACGAGTACGACGACCGCCCCGGCCCCGTCCGCGACCTCCTCGTGCAGTCGCAGCGCGACTGGTACGACACCATCGCCCGTGCCGCCCGCGCCGCCGTCGAGGAGGGGCACTTCCCCGCCGATCTCGACCTCGACCAGTTCGCCTACGAGTTCGTCGGCATCGGCATGGTGTTCCAGCAGACCGCCAAGCTCCTCGAGGACCCGCGCGCCGAGGCGCGCGCCCGCGCCGCCTTCGAGTCCCTCCTCGACCGCAGCCGCCCCCGTTCCTGACCTCGTTCCCCTAAGGAGATCGCATGCACCCCACGCACCTGGAGAAGGCCGCGCTCCCTCTTTCCCTTCTGGACAAAAGCACGACCGGTCGTCTTCGGCCCGTTCCCGCTCCCTCCTGGCTGCGTGCCGGGATGCAGGTGGCGAGCACACTGGCTCCGGGCGCCGCCGCGCGGGTGGCGCGCAAGCTCTTCTTCACGCCACGGCGGGCGCGGATGCGGGACGAGGAGAGGACGGTGCTGGCGCGCGGCGAGCTCTTCTCGTTCGAGGCGGAGGGCCGGCGGGTGGCCGGGCGCGCCTGGGGCGCCGGGCCCGCCATCCTGCTGGCGCACGGCTGGGGGGGCCACGCGGGGCAGATGACGTCTCTCGTCGACCCACTGGTGGCGGCCGGTTTCCGGGCGGTGGCGCTCGATCTCCCCGGCCACGGCGAGTCGGCGGGGAACGTCTCCTCGCTGGTCCACTTCGCCTCGGCGCTCCGCCGCTCCGGCGCCCTGTTCGGACCGGTGCGGGGGATCGCGGCCCACTCGTTCGGCGCCGCCGGCAGCGCCTACGCGATCGCCTGCGGGCTGGCGGTGGAGCGCGCCGTCTTCTTCGCCCCGCCGCTGAGCTTCGAGTCGTTCTGGCTCCGCTTCCGCGCTGGCGTCGGCATCTCGCCGGAGGTGATGGAGCGCATGCTCCGGGAAGCCGAGGAGTGGCTCGAGGTACGGTTCGACGGCATCGCGCCGATCCACATCGCTCCGCGGATGACGGCGCCGCTCCTCGTGCTCCACGATCCGGAGGACCGCGAGGTCCCCTTCGAGGAGGGAGCCGAGCTCGCCCGTTGCTGGCCGGGCGCCGAGCTCCGCCCCGCCCCCGGCCTCGGCCACCTGCGCATCCTGCGCGACGAGGCCTGCGTCGCGGCCGCGGTGGAGTTCCTCGCCCGAGCGACGTGAGCCGGCGTTACACTGGAGCATCATGAGAAAGCTGGCGCCGCTCCTCTCGCTGATCCCGCTCCTCCTCCCGCTCGGTGGCTCCGCCGCCGGCGATCCGACCTTCTCCCGCAGCCGCTGGATCGAGCAGCAGAAGGCCTGGGGAGCCCGGGTGCCGGAGAACCTCGTGCCGGAGAGCCCGCGCAAGCTCAAGGCGTTCCTCGATCAGCTCGCCGCCAAGCGCCCGCCCCGCGGCGGCATCCCGCAGGGGGTGATCCGACTGAGCGCCGACCTGCTCGATCCGATCCCCGGCCCCTCGCAGGGGGAGACCGAGACGGAGCCCTTCTTCGCCGTCGACCCCGAGAACCCCGCGCACCTGCTCGCCGGCTATCAGGAGGACCGCTTCCTCGACGAAGGCTGCCGCGCGCTGACCTCCGCCGTCTCCTTCAACGGCGGGCGCACCTGGCAGGAGACGGTCATCCCCCGCGTGGCCGCGGCCTCCGGCGGCCCCTACGAGCGCACCTCGGACCCCTGGGTGACCTTCGGCCCGGGCGGTCGCGCCTACTTCGTCTCCCTGGGGTTCGACGAGACCAGCGCGCCGAACGGCGTCTACGTCTCGGCCTCGGACGACGGCGGGGTGACCTGGGGCGATCCGGTGGCGGTGCACAGCGGCACGCAGACGTTCGACGACAAGGAGGCGATCGTCGTCGACACGCGGGACGACAGCCCCTACAAGGGGCGGCTCTATGTCGGCTGGGACTGGTTCTCCGCCGACCGCCAGCAGCCGGAGCTGATCTCCTGGTCGGACGACGGCGGCCGCTCGTTCTCGGCGCCGGTCCCGGTGACGAACCTGGGGGTGAGCATCGGCATCGTGCCGCTGATCGGGCCCGGCGGGATCGTCCATGCCGTCTGGCTCAACTATGGGGCCCAGATCACCATGCGGTCCGCGCACTCGGCGGACGGCGGCCGGACCTGGAGCGCGCCGGTCGAGATCTCGCAGGTCGACGCGGCCGGCGTCGCGGGCTCGCGTACCGGCGCCGGCATTCCGGCGGCGGCGATCGACGCGCGCACCGGCGCGCTGTACGTCGTCTGGCAGGACGAACGTTTCTCGCCGGGCACCGACCAGGTCGTCCTCTCCCGCTCGACCGACGGTGGCGAGACCTGGAGCGCCCCTCGGAAGGTGTCCGACGGCCCGGGCGGTGCCGCCAACTTCACACCCGCCGTGGCGGTGACCCCCGAGGGTTGGGTCGGCGTCTCGTACTACTCCCTGCGCAACGATCCCTCGGGCGTGCTGGTCGACGAATACCTCGCGCTGTCGAAGAACGGAGGGCAGCGGTTCGCCAAAAGCCTGCGGGTGAGCCCGGCGTCATGGGACCTGCGGTACGTGGCAACCTCCGACGGCTTCTTCCTCGGCGACTACCAGGGCCTCGCCGCGGGAGCGAAGACCTTCTATCCGCTCTGGATCGCCACCTATGCCGCGTCGCGCTTCAATCCCCTGGCCCGCCAGCCCGACGTGTTCACCCGTTCGCTGAGAGTGCGGTGATCCGATGCACCCGATGCCAATGACCAGCGGGGAGTTCCTGATCGGTCCGGGCGAGATCTTCCTGCGCCTGTTCGTGGCGACGCTGATCGGCTGCGTGCTCGGTCTCAACCGCGAGATCCACGGCAAGCCGGCGGGGATGCGCACCCACGGGCTGGTCTCGCTCGGCGCGGCCCTGATCAGCCTGGTCGCCATCGAGCTGGTCACCAACGGCACCCAGGTCGACGGCTCGGCGGTGCTCCGCGTCGTGCAGGGGGTGATGGCCGGCATCGGGTTCCTGGGCGGCGGCGTCATCCTGCGCGACGACTCGCACCAGAGCGTCCACGGGCTGACCACCGCCGCCTCGATCTGGGTGGTGGCCAGCCTCGGCATCGCCTGCGGCGCCGGCCAGTGGCTGACCGCCCTGATGGCCCTTTTCCTCACCCTGGCCGTGCTGATCCTGCTCGGCCGGGTGGAAAAGCGGTGCATCGGCTGGTTCACCCGCGGCCAGGTCCAGCCGGCGACGCCGGAGACGGCTCACCCGGCCGCCGGCGCTCGCCCCCCCGGCCTGATATGACGGTCCTCGCCGCGCGCCGCGGCGAAACCGTTTAAATCTTTGATTCTAAAAAGCAAGCTCCGTCTCCTTTGAGCCCGCCGGGCGCACCCTATAGATGTGGATCCCTCGCTTTCGCCTTCCGGAGGCGGTTACCCATCCACAAAGGAGCGAACGATGACAGTGTCGAAAACGATGCTTCGTTCAGCCGTTGGAGTCGCCCTGATCCTGGCCGTGATCAGCGGCTCGCCCGTATTCGCCGGAGAGGTCATCCACCAGGGAGTCGATCTGTGGATGACCGTCGCCGGCTTCGCGCAGACCAGCTTCGCCGACCAGCCGATCCCGGCGGGCTTCTTCTGCGAGGGCTCGCAGGCGTTCACCGGCAAGGTGAAGTTCCAGGGCGCGCCGCTGGCGGTGGAGCCCGCCGGCAGCCTCGGCTCGATCGACACCGTCGTCCGCCGCCTCGACGACGCCAAGTTCGACGCCAAGGGCCAGGCCACCACCCGTATCCAGCTCATGGCGCTGTCGCTGGTGAGCGTGCAGCCGATCGAGACGAGCTGCGGCAAGTTCAACGTCGCCGTCCAGCTCGACGGCAAGCAGCCGACGACGCTGATGCACATCTTCCAGAGCGACGCCTTCGGCGGCACCTACACGGCGCCGCTGGCGCTCAACGTCAAGGCCGTGTTCACGCCGGTCAACGGCGACGCCGCTGGCCGCCGCGAGATCAACCGCCGCATCGACCTCGGCCCGGGCAGCAACTCGGTCTGGGCGTACATCAACCTGCCGCGCTACAAG
>DASWQX010000163.1:0-4550 GCA_036403495.1 Thermoanaerobaculia bacterium | reverse complement strand
CGCTTCCGGGGAGCAGGACCGAAGTTGAGGAGATCTTAAAGCAATTTCCTAGAAACTCCCATATCTACCTTGGCGCGGATGCTACAGAGGAAAATGCTAAATCTTTGAGGCGAGGAACCAGAATAGTCCACTTTGCGACTCATGCGATAATTGATCCCGAAGATCCTTTGAGCTCCGGCATTATTCTGGCGACGCCGCAGATGCTTGGCCATGAGGATGGTGTTCTACAAGTCTGGGAAATATTGGAGCAAATTCAGTTGGACTCAGACTTGGTAGTGCTTTCTGCGTGCGAAAGCGGGGTCGGAGCAGAGGAAGGAGCAGAGGGATTGAATAGCCTGGCTCGTGCGTTTCAGATAGCAGGCGCAAGGACGGTACTTGCATCAAGTTGGAGGGTCTCGGATGATATAGCCGCAGATCTTATGGTTAAGTTTTATAAGCACCTTGAGGCGGGGCAGTCCAAGGATGTTTCGCTTCAGGCGGCGCAAGTGGAATTGAGTCAAGGGACTCACCCTCTAACCAGCAGTGAGAATGAATTGGTAGATACTTCCGATCCTTTTTTTGGGCGGCCTTTCAGGTGTACGGTGATTGGCGTTAAGACTCCAATGCTCTCGGGTGCGCGAGTGAGTTCATCTAGTTATTCTCACGCGAGAAACAGCTTAAACTTGTTCGATATCGACTAGCCACTTTAAGCAACCGCCGCCCCCCTCACGGGAGACGGCGGCTGATGTACCCGCGAAAACTTCCGCGCTTATCCGGCGAGCCCCGCAATCGCCAGCAATCCGTTCGTAGTCAGCGCCTGCGCGGCATCCTGTGGCAGGAAGCCCTGGCTGGCGAAGACTTGGACCTGCGCGATGAAGGCCGTGAGCTGAGCGGCGGCCGGAATCGGCTTGTTGGCCTGCGCCTGCTGCAAGGCCGCGTTGAGCTTGGCCGTGAGGGCGTTGGCGCGGCCGCTGGTGATGGAGCCGGCGGTGACCAGGTTGTTGACGTCCTGGATCAGGAGCTGGATCTGGCTGGCGGCCGGACGGTTGGCCCAGAAGACGGCGGCGGTGCGGCCGGGGATGGAGAAGGCTCCGAGAGTTTTGTTGAAGCTCGAGGCGCGCTCGACGGAGTCGATGGAGAGCTTCTGGAGGGGGTGCAGGGTCAGCGGCATGTTCTGGAAGTCGGCGACGTTGAAGTTCTGCGTCTGGTTCGTGGCGTTGAAGACCACCGCTACGCGGTTGTGGGCGCGGTCGACGGCGCCGTCGTTGTCCGCGAGGCTCATCACGATCAGCCCCGGGATCTGGCTCGGGCCGGTGTTGTAGTAATGGAGCCGGTTTTCGACGTCGGCCGCCGTGCGGAGGCGGAAGAGGCCGGTGCTCTTGCGGATCGCCGTCGTCTCCAGGAAGTGGGTGTAAGCGGCGAGGATCTGCGGCCGGCCGGCCTTGAGCGCCGGGTTGGCCAGCAGGGGGCCCTGGATCGGCCAACTCGTCTGGTTGTCCGGCGCGGGGGGCAGGCCGACGCCCCAGTTGTTGGAGCTGTAGGTGAAGTCGAGCTTGTTGAACCAGTCGCCCGAGTTGTAGCTGTTGCGGTCCATGGACTTCGAGCGGAGCAGCTCGACGCCCGCGTGGTAGAACGGAATCCCCTGTCCGAAGCCGAGCAGGCTGACCCCTAAGTTCTGCATGCGCACCCGGTCGGCGAGGCTGTCGGACGGCGAGGCCTTGGCCTGGATGGCGTCCCAGAGGGTGTCGTTGTCGTGGGCCTCGATGTAGCTGATCACTTCCTGCGGATCGGCGGTATAGCCGGCGGGCTGGCCGTTGTAGTCGATCTGGCTGGAAGCGACCAGGTTGCCGTTGCGGTCGACGAACTGATAGGCGGCGAGCGCGCCGGCGAGGCCGGTGCGGACCCAGTCGGTCTCCTGGAGGAGCTTGTTGAGCTGATCGCCGGAGGAGCCCTGGTTGGTGGCGTTCGGATCGGTGTAGAGGCCGGTCAGGAAGCCCTGCTCCTGGATGCCGCTGAAGGGGCCGCCGCCGCGCACGCCGTCGCGGATGCGGTCGCTGAAGGTGCCGATGCCGGTGCCGGCCATGTTGGCCTGGGTGGCGTTGACGCCGCGGGCGTTGTTGGCGACCTCGCCGAAGTTCCACCCTTCGCCGTAGAGATAGATCTTCTTGCCATCCACGCCGTCGGTGGCGAGGGTGAGGGCGTCGAGGGTGGAGCGGAGCTTCAGGAGGTTCCGCTTCATGTGGAAGCTCATGAGGTCGAAGCGGAAGCCGTCGACTTTATATTGCTTGGCCCAGGTGACCACCGAGTCGATCAGGAGCTTCTCCATCATGTTGAACTCGGAGGCGGTGTCCTGGCAGCAGGAGCTGGTCACGATGTTGCCGTCGCCGTTGAGGCGGTGGTAGTAGCCCGGCACGATGCGGTCGAGCACCGAGTGGTCGTTCTGGCCGGAGGCGCTGGTGTGGTTGTAGACGACGTCCATCACCGTGCGCAGGCCGCTGTCGCTGAGCGCCTTGACCATCTGGCGGAATTCGACGATGCGGGTCGGCCCGTCGGGGTTGGTCGAGTAGCTCCCTTCGGGGACGGTGTAGTGCCAGGGGTCATAGCCCCAGTTGAAGGCGTCGTTGGCCGCCACGGCCAGCACGCGCGACTGCTGCTCCTGGGAGTCGGCGGGGAAGCTGGAGAGGTCGCCCGCGGGCTGCTGCCAGGTCGACTTGTCCTCGTTGATCGAGGAGATGTCGAAGGAGGGGAGCAGGTGGACGTGGGTGAGCCCGGCCAGTGCCAGCGAGCGCAGGTGGAGCGAGCCGGCCGAGAGCGGCAGGGTGAACGCCTTGAAGGTGCCCTTGAGAGCCGTGGGCACGGTGGGGTCGTTGGCGCTGAAGTCGCGGACGTGGAGCTCGTAGAGGACGATGTCCTCGGGCGCGTCGAGGCGCGGCTTGACGAGGCCGTCCCAGCCGGCCGGCTTCCAGGCCGGATCGGCGAGGTCGACGATCTGGCTGCGCTGGCTGTTGCGCGACAGGCTGACCGAGTAGGGATCGGTCACCAGATTGGTCTCGACCTGGCCGGTGGTGCGGACGTAGACGTCCACCTCGTAGAGGTAGTACTTGCCGTACCAGCTCGGGGCGCCGGTGACGCTCCAGACGCCGGTCACCGGATCGTCCGTCATCGTGTAGACGGTGTCGGTGGTGGCCGGGTTGGAATCGTTGAACAGGTGGAGCTTCACCGCCCGGGCGGTCGGCGCCCAGACCCGCAGGGTCGGCACGTGGCCGGACGTGAAGGTGGCCCCGAGCGCGCCGTTGTAGGTGAAGAGGTCGTCGAGCACCCCCTGGATCTGGAGGCCGGTGGCGTCCACCAGGGTGCCGCCGCCGTCCTTGGCGTCGACGGCGATCTGCCCCTTGAGGGCGGCCGGCACTTCGGCGAGGCGGTTGGCCGGGACGTGGAAGGCCAGGAAGCCGGCGATCTGCGGGAACTTGTCGCGCACCGCCGCGGAGAGGCCGGCCGGATCGTAGGTCAGCGGGATGGTGGTGCCGCCGGTGACTCCGTTGGGATCGAGGGTCAATCCGCCGTTCGCATCGTAGTGCAGGGAGACGTTCCAAGCCGCTGAGACTGCGCCCGGGTTCCAGGCGATGGTATCCGCCGTGACCCAGTAGCCTTGAGTGCGGCCGATGTTCCCCTTCGGGGCTCCGGAGGCGCTCACGGTCAGCACGTGGGAGAGCCCGTTATAGGAGAAGAAGATCTCGACGCAGGCCTGGGGCACCGAGAAGGTGATGTTGGCGCCGTTGGGAGCGCCGTTGGCGCCGTAGTTTTCATCCCAGCTTTCATTGATCGCGACTTTCGTCTCATAGTTGCCGGGCGGGATGGCGTGGGTGGAGAAGGTGTAGACCCCGTCGCCGTCCGGATCCTCGAGCCAGGATCGCAGGCAGTCCGGCTGCCAGTCTCCCGGGCAGCCCAGGAAGTGCTGGAAGCTGCCGGGGGCCACCGCGATCACGGCGTTCCTGTTGCTGGTCGCCCAGTGCGTGGCGTCATCGTAATAGAACTTGACCGTCGAGGGCGAGACGAGCGAGAGGCCGATGTTCGAACCGTTGAATTGCGCGTTGGCGCCGTAGTTGACGTCCCAGGAGTCGTTGAGGGCCGCCTTGTACTGCCAGCTCCCCGCGGGGATGTTGAAGGTCCCCTGCCAGACGCCGTCGGTCGAGTCGTAGGCCAGATGGGTGTTGGCGCAGTCCGCCTGCCAGTCGCCGGAGCAGCCGAGCTCGGACTGGAAATCTCCCGGGATGGTGACGCTCGCCGGCTGGGGCGAGCCGCCGCCGGAGCCGGCGGTGACGGTGAGGACGTGGGTGGTGGCGTTGTAGGTGAAGACGGTCAGAGCGCAGTCAGTGGCGACGGTGAACGGGATGTTGGCGCCGTTCGAGGCGCCGCCGGCGCCGTAGTTCTCATCCCAGCTCTCGTTGATCGCGACCTTGACCTCGTAGCTGCCGGCCGGGATCGAGGTGGTGGAGAAGGTGTAGATGCCGTCGCCGTCCGGGTCCTGGAGCCAGGAGCGGAGGCAGTCCGGCTGCCAGTCGCCGGGGCAG
>DASWQX010000162.1:0-3800 GCA_036403495.1 Thermoanaerobaculia bacterium | reverse complement strand
GCCCCTACAACCTCCGGGCGGAGGTTAACGTCGGACGAAGGTTGTAGGGGCGACCCGCGGTCGCCCTTTCTTTCTACGGTCCCTTTTTGTACACCCCCGGCCGCGCGATCTCCATGTGCCCCTCGGGGTGCGCCAGGGCCGTGAAACCGAAGCGGCGGTAGAGCTCGTGGGCGTCGCGGGTCACCAGGGAGAAGCGGCGGAGCCCCTGGAGGTCCGGGTGCGCCATCACGCACTCCATCAGCCAGGTCCCCAGCCCTTGCCCGCGCGTTTCGGGGAGCACATAGACGTCGCAGAGATAGGCGTAGGTCGCGCCATCGGTGATCACCCGCGCCAGGCCAATCTGGCGCGTCCCGTCGTAAAGGCCGAAACAGAGCGAATTGCGGAGTGCGCGCTCCAGCAGCTCGCGGGGGATCTCCTCCGCCCAGTACGACGTGGAGAGAAAGGCATGGATCGCCCCGGCGTCGAGGCGTTCAGGGTCGGTCGAGACGGTGAAAGCGTCGCGGCGGTGCTCGTGGATCATCGCGAGATCAGGTGGAGATTATGAGGATTGGCACCATATGTGCTTTTAGCTAAATCGTCTCCCTCCGATGGACGGAGGGCAGGATTCCCAGGAGAAACATCATGGGTAAAACTACAGCTCGAATCCTTGGTATGCTCATCACCGTCGCCGCTCTCACCGCTTCCACCCCCAAGGTGGACGCTGCCCAAGGGGCCTGTACCCTTCTGTGCATTCAGGGCTACCACTGCTGCGTGCAGGGTGGCAACCAGACCTGCGTGCCGCAGTCCCAGGCCTGCAAGTAACGAGCGCACCTCCCACCGGGACGGGGCCTCGGCCCCGTCCCCTTCTCTTCAAACCCTGAAAATCAACTGTTCCCCCGCCCCATCCGCTTCGCGATCAGCAGCGCCATCTCCAGCGCCTGCTCGTAGTTGAGGCGCGGGTCGACCTGCGAGCGGTAGGCGCGCTGGAGATCCTCCTCGGTGAGGCCGCGGGCGCCGCCCATGCACTCGGTGACGTCCTCGCCGGTGAGCTCGAAGTGGACGCCGCCGAGGTAGGAGCCGAGCTCCTCGTGGAGGTCGAAGGCCTGCTGGAGCTCCGAGAGGATGTGGTCGAACCGCCGCGTCTTGAGGCCGTTGGCCACCGCCTCGGTGTTGCCGTGCATGGGATCGCAGACCCAGAGGACCCTGCGGCCGGCCGCCTGCATCGCCTCGATCAGCGGCGGCAGGCCATCGGCGATCTTCTTGTGGCCGAAGCGGTGGATAAAGGTGAGGCGCCCCGGCTCGCGGAAGGGGTCGAGCAGGTCGGCCAGCTCGACCAGCCCCTGCGGCGTCACCCCCGCCCCCACCTTCACCCCGATCGGGTTGGAGATGCCGCGGAAATACTCGGCGTGGGCCCCCCCGAGTTGCGCGGTGCGCAGGCCCATCCAGGGGAAGTGGGTCGACAGGTTGTACCAGCCGGCGCGGCGGGGCACCCGGCGGGTCTGCGCCTGCTCGTAGTGGAGGTGCAGGGCCTCGTGGCTGGTGAAGTAGTCGACGCGGCGGATCTCCCCGGTCTGGCTGCCGGCGAGCGACTCGAAGAACTGCAGGGAGTCGCGGATCGACGCCACCCGCCGTCGGTACTCCTCGGCGTGTGGCGAGTGCTTCACCCACGAGAGGTCCCAGTACTCGGGGTGGTGAAGGTCGGCGAAGCCGCCGTCGATCAGGGCGCGGATGAAGTTGATCGTCAGCGCCGCCCGCTCGTAGCCGCGCAGCAGCAGCTCCGGATCGGGCGTGCGGCCGGCGAGCGTGAACGGCACGTGGTTGATCAGGTCCCCGCGGTAGGAGGGGTAGCTGACGCCCTCCCGCGTCTCCATGTCGTCGCTGCGCGGCTTGGCGTACTGGCCGGCGAAGCGGCCGACGCGGATCACCCGGCGCCGGGCGCCGTGCACCAGCACCAGGCTCATCTGGAGCAGGATCTTGATCTTGTTGGTGATCACCTGCGAGGTGCAGTCGGCGAAGCTCTCGGCGCAGTCGCCCCCCTGGAGGAGGAAGCGCTCGCCGCGGGCCGCCTCGGCGAGCTGCGACTTCAGGCTCTCGATCTCCCACGAGGTGACCAGCGGCGGCAGGCTGGCGAGGTCGCGCAGCACGGCGTCGAGGCGCTCGGCATCCGGATAGGTCGGCTGCTGGAGCGCGGGCCTCTCCTGCCACGAAGTCGGGGACCAGTCGGACATAGGGTGAGGGAACTCTACATCATCCTCGCGCTCCCGAAATGGGAGCGCCATCGCCAGTCAGGTGTGCCCAACGGACGCTTCCGGGACGCCGGCGACAAGAACCTTCCGGGCGGGACGGCGTACAATCTGCCGGGGAGGTCTTTCTATGCCCGTACCGCAGGAATTCTGGGTGCTCATCCCGGTGGTCGCCATCCTGTCTGGAGCCTTCAAGACCTGGCTGAAGGTCAAGGCGCAGCAGCGCGTCCTGGGCGCGTCGAACCGCGAGCTGGAGTCTGAGGTGGCCGCCTTGCGACAGGACCGGGACGCCCTGCACCAGCGGCTCGAGAACATCGAGGCCATCGTCGTCAGCCAGACCTGGAACGTCGTCCACGACCACTCCCTGCCGCCGGAGGAGCGGGAGATGCGGGTCGCCTCGACCGTCCGCCGCGAGCTGGGACCGAGCGCTCCCTCCAACCAGCAGCGGGCCGAGCAGCTCGCCAGCCGGCTCAGGGGATAGACATATTTGCCTTTTGCTTCGTAAGATACAGTTGACCCTCCGGCTGAACGGAGGATCGCGCTTACGAGGTAAGACACCATGCGTAAGATCACCCTGGGTTTGTTCGCCCTCCTCCTGACCGCCACCGCCACCCTCTCCACCGCCCGCCGCGCCGAGGCCTACCCGGTCTGCCCGCTGTGCACGATCGACCATCACTGCTGCCTGGTGAACGGCAGCTACGACTGCTACCCGAACACCAACCATTGCCACACCTAGAGCCCACGCAGCTCTAGGGGCGGCCCCGCGGGGCCGCCCCATTCCCGGGCTGGACGGCTCTCTTTCTTACCCGATCGGGCAGGTGCAGGACTGGATCGGGGTCGAACAGACGATCCCGCAGGTGTCGCAGTCCGACCACTGGCAGGAAGCAACGATGGTGTTGTTGGCGCCCTTCACCCCGTGCAGGGCGCGCTCGTTGAGGTGGCGCAGGGTCTCCCGGTTGAGGGACAGCTTCTTGACGCTTCTCTTCATGAATTTCCTCGCTTTCAAGGGGCAGGGTTCGACTTCCGGAAGATAACGAAGTCGCGGCCGGATTTCCTCACTCGAATTGAAAAAGGGGAAGGATCTTTCCTCCCCTTCTCGACGGCAAAGCCCGGAAGCGGCGCGCTCCCGGGAAAGCCTACTTCTTGACTTCGAAATCCTTGACGCCGGACGAGACGCCGTCCGCCGAGATCTCGACGTGGTACTTGCCAACGGGCCAGGGGGTCTTTTTGGTGAGAAGGAACATGGTATTAGCGGGGCCGGTGGGATGGATCACCGCGTCCTCCTCCTTGACGACCTGGCCGGCGTCGCCGAAAGTCCACTTGGCGTGGAGCTTCACGGTGGGAGCCGTACCCTCGCTAGCCACCGATGCGTAGATCGAGTCCTTCGGACTGAAGGTAGTGGCGGCGTCGGTAATCTTCTTGTCAGCGTCAATGGCCTTGCCGAGATCGACCGAGTCGACCTTGAAGGCGGCAGCGGTGGGAGTCGTGTCGGTCGTGACTGGCGCGGTGGATACCTCCGGGGCGGGGGCGGGAGCCGGCGGCGGAGTCTCGTCCTTCTTCTTGCAGGCGGACAGCGCC
>DASWQX010000161.1:0-5647 GCA_036403495.1 Thermoanaerobaculia bacterium | reverse complement strand
GCCCCTACAACCTTCGTCCAAAGTTGACTCGGTGCCGGAGGTTGTAGGGGCGACCCGCGGTCGCCCTCTCCCGTGCGGTCTACAATCCCCCCATGAAGCTCCGCTGGTTCGACCGCGACTTCAATTTCAATCTCCCCGAAGAGCTCTTCCCGGACGTCGTCGAGCGCCTGCGCGGGACGCCGGCGCGGATCGAGGAGAAGGTCCGCGACCTCTCCCCCACCCTCCTGACCCGCCGGGACGGCGAGGCGTGGTCGATCCAGGAGCACGTCGGCCATCTGCTCGACCTCGACGAGCTGCACGACGGCCGGCTGGACGATTTCCTCGCCGGCGCCGAGGTGCTGCGCGCCGCGGACCTGGCGAACCGCCGGACCCACGAGGCCCATTACAACGAGCGCCCGATGGCGGAGATCCTGGAGGGCTTTCGCCGCGAGCGCGAGCGCTTCGTCGCCCGCCTCGACGCCTGGGACGAGCGGCTGATCTCCCTGACCGCCATCCACCCCCGCCTACGGCAGCCGATGCGGGTGATCGACATGGCTCTCTTCACGGCCGAGCACGACGATCACCATCTTTCCCGGATGACAGAGCTGGCCCGGATGCTGGCGTCGGTCTATGGCGCCACGGCCTGATACGAGTCCCCGATCCGCACCTCGTCGAGAAAGACGTGGTTGACGGTGGGCACCCCCTTGCCGCGATAGAGGCCGAGCCGCAGGTAGTTGGAGGCGCTGCTGAACAGCGTCGCGCCGCGGACTTTCCCCGGGGTGAGCGGCTGCCCATCGAGCCAGGCCTCGACGAAGCCGTCGCTGCCGGTCGACCAGCGGATGTGGAACACGAGGTCGATCCAGGAGCCCTTGCGGATCGGCCGCGAGCCGAGCGTGCGGCGCGGCTCCTGGGGCGACGTCCGGCCGATCAGGCTCAGGACGTGCCGGTGCTCATAGAAGTCGAGGTGGAGCGTCAGCGGCGGCGGTCCGGTGACGTGGTGGGCGCGCTCCTCTCCCGGTTTCGCGGCCTCGGCGGGGCGATGGTGCCACTGCGCCAGGATCTGGAACTGATCTCCTGGCGGATCGGCGTAGTCGGCCGGGATCAGCACGCTCCAGCCGTACCACATCTCGCCTCCCGGGCTGCCGTGGACGCGCTCGATCTCGCGGTCCCCCACCTTCAGCTCGACTCGCTCCTTGCTGGCCGAGATGTCCCCCGGCGCCAAGGTGACCCTCACCGCGTGCCGCCCCTTACGGACGGGCTGGGTCACCACCTGGATCGCGTCCACGCGCGGCCGGTCCCAGACCCAGCCGTCGAGCCGTCCGGACTCGAAGTCGCCGCGGAACCAGACGCTTCCCGGGCGAGACGGGCCAGCCGGAGCGGCGGCCGCCGAGGCGCAGAGCGCGAGCGCCAGGAAAGCCGCTCTTCTCCACCGGTTCATGGATGAGGTCTCTCTCACAGAGTTTTCGCGTCAGGTGTCGCAGCCTCATCATAGACTCCTCCGCGCGCGTACGGCTGTCGAAATCTTGCGCCACCGCTCATGCAGGTCCGCCGGGCCGAACTTTCAGCGCTCGGCTGCGTAGCTGTCAGAGCCATGCCCCACCGAATCCAAGGAGAGACCCCATGACCCGTTTCCCCGTTCGCCTCACCGCGGCCCTCGCCGTCGCTGCCGCCCTCGGCTTCGCGGGCGCCGCCGCGGCCCAGTTTCCCGGCGTCACCCTCCCCCCCAGCGGCAACAATCAGCGGCAGACCGTCATCCAGCAGATCGGGCTCGTCCGCGTCAGCATCGACTACAGCAGCCCCCACGTCCACAGCCTGGCCGGCGAAGATCGGAAGGGGAAGATCTGGGGCGGGCTCGTCCCCTACGGCATGGCCGGCCTCGGCTTCGGCTCCTGCGGCGATCAGTGCCCCTGGCGCGGCGGCGCCAATGAGAACACCGTCTTCACCACCTCCCACGACATCAAGGTCGAGGGGCAGACCCTGCCGGCCGGCTCTTACGGGCTCCACTTCCTGCCGGGAAAAGACGAATGGACGGTCATCTTCTCCCACAACGCCACCTCCTGGGGGAGCTTCTTCTACGACGCCAAGGAGGACGCGCTGCGCGTCAAGGTGAGGCCGGAGGCGAGCGATTATCACGAGGTTCTGGCCTACGAGTTTCCCGAGCGGCGGAACGACAAGGCCACGCTGGCGCTGAAGTGGGAGAACCTGGCGGTCCCCATCGCGATCACCGTCGACAACCCCAACCAGCTCTACGTCGACAATCTGCGCCGCGAGCTCCGATCGAGCCCCGGCTTCTCCTGGGAGAACTGGGTCGCCGCCGCCGACTTCAGCCGGCAGAACAAGATCGACCTGGAAGAGGCCCAGAAATGGGCCGAGCACGCGATCGATCCGGCCCAGGGCGGACAGGAGAACTTCACCACCCTCACCCTGCTCTCGCAGCTTCAGACCCTCAACGGCCATGGCACGGACGGCGCCAAGACCATGGACCGGGCAATGAACCACCCCACCGCCCAGGCCATCGACCTCCACCAATACGGCCGCCAGCTCCTGGCCGACAAGAAGCCGGAGGAGGCGCTGAAGATCTTCCAGCTCAACGCCAAGCGCCACCCCGACGCCTGGCCGGTCCATGTCGGCCTCGCCCGCGGCTACGCCGCCAACGGCCGCAACAAGGAAGCGGTCGCCGAGGCCAAGCTCGCGCTGCCGCAAGCCCCGAACGAAGCCGCCCGCAACAATCTGAAGGATCTGATTCAGAAGCTCGAGGCGGGCCAGAAGGTCGATTGAAGACAGGCCAAGGACGTAAAGGACGGCAGGGACAAGCTCTCACCTGCCCTTTCTTTTTTTCGGTTCCGACTGCCGCGGCGGCTCCAGGGGCTCGGGGTGGGCGATAATCTGCACGACCATCTCGTGCTCGCCGGCGCCGGAGATGCGGAGGATTGCGAAGTAATCCGCTCCGGGCGTGAAGAGCTCGCGGTCGAGTGGCAGAGAAAGCGTGACGTCACGCGCCCCTCCCGGCGCAACCGTGAATCGAGCCGGAACGACCTCCGCGCCTGACGCGAACGAGCGTCCTCCCCCGCGCGCGGTGAACTCCGAGACGCGGCACACGACATTCGCGGCCTCGGCGCGCGTGTTCTCCACGACGATCTCTGTCGTGACGGCGGAGCCGGATCGGCCGCGGAGATCCACGATGAACGGCGGCTCCGGTGCAGACGTGCCGGTCTCGGGCCCGAGCACCCAGTCGTACAGGCCCTCCGTGAGATTCGTCGACGACTGTTGAAGGCGGCTCACGAACGTCAGGCCGAGGTCCATCACCTCGCCGAGAAACTGCGGCGCGTGCGCCTCGAGGTAGCGGCGGCCCTGCTCCTGCATCTGTGCGGACGTGATCTCACCCGCCGCGACGCGCTCCACGAACTGTTGATGCCGCGCCATTCCGCGCGCGCTCTGCTCCGTCGCGTACTTCGCGAGCGTCTGAAACCAGTTCGTCAGATCGATGCTCGACGGCGACGGTGGTGGCGGCACCGGCCCGTCCGAGGGCAGCAAGCCGTCGAGCAAGGCTTCGCGGTATTTGGCCTCGACGTGGAGAAGCCCCGCGAGCAGGCCGACGCTCAGCTCCACGAGCTCGCGCGTCGACGTCGCGGCCTGTTCTTGCAAATATTCACGGAACTGGTTCTGAATCTCCTCCGGTCGCAACTCGCCGCTGGCTACGCGACGGAGGAGCTCGTCGTAGCGGCGGAGCACCCGCGTGTACATCTGGCCGGCTTCCGCCGCCAGCTCCTGAAACCGCTGACTCCATTCCGCGGGTTGCGTCATGTGCGGGCTCAGTGACAACAACCGCAGCCGCAAGGGTGCCGGTACGCGTCGCAATCGTCGGGCAGAACCGCGACCGCGACCACCACCGGGCGCGTCAGGCAGCCTTCAGCGCGAATCGTCGCGTAGCCGACCTCACAGCGGTCGATGCTGACAAGCTGCGCGCGATTCACCGTCGCGGCGCCCTCGCTCCCCTCCCCCCTGCCCGCCGGCACATCCGGCTGCTGGCCAAGTCCCCCGTCGCAACGGACGGTCACCGCCAGAGTAACCGTCTGCTCACCGCAGGGACGCAGTGTGAGCTCGGTGCTGGAGAGCTCCGCGAGCCATCCGAGGTCGCGACCGCCCGCGGTCACGAACTTCCCGAGCTCCAGCTTCACCGGCCGTTCGCGCCGCGTGTCGTTTTCGAAGGTGATCGGGATCCGCCGGACCTCCCCGCAGCGCGCATGCACGAGCACGTCCGCGTCGCAGACGCAGCACTCGCAGTGGCAGTCGCACTGGTGCTCCTGGCAACCGCAGCCACGGTCTCGCGCCGGAGAGCCGTACCTATCCGCCTCGTCCGAGTAGGTCCGGAGCACGCCCTGGTACATCGACGCGGTGTCGTTCATCAAGCGCGACATCCCCTCCTGCATGTTCGACATGTACTCGGGGAGGTCCATCATCCGATACCGGCCCGAGCGCCCGCAGTAGCCGACATAGATCGCGGGACCGCGACTCGATCCCGATCGCGTGGAACCTGGTGACGAACCGTACATGGCGTAACCTCCTAGTCAGGAACGACCGTGAACATGAGGCTGTTCGTGGAGATCGCGGCATACCCGCTGTAGCGCGAGCGCGATTCAAGCTTCTCCGGAAGGGTGATGGTCAGATCGACGGCCTGCGTCTGGCCGGGCTCGATGGTAACGGCGGTGTTCTGCACTTTCAGCACGAGCGTCTCGTAGAGCTTCTGATAGCGGCGGCCGAGAGCGACGACGAATTCGTTGAGCGACTCCATGGTCTCACCCACGTCGGAGAGCGCCCCGCGCAGCGCCCGGCAATGCACGAGCTCCTCGTCGAGAATCACCGTGCCGAGGGTGCGCACCGGGATCGGCACGTTCCCGTCGTTGGTGAAAATGACGCGCTTCTCGACTTTGTCCCCTGGGCGGTTCGGCAGCACGATTTCCCGCGGCGCGATCGTCAGCGACACTTCTTCGAGCACATGGATCACCACCGTGCGGTGCTGCCCCTGGATCTCCAACTCCGCATTGTAGGTGCCGGGGGGCGTGCGCGAATCGAGCGCGAGCGCGACCGGAATCGGCCGCGATTGTCCCGGCCTCATGATGATCCGCCGCATCACCATCGGGGCCTCGGAGAGCACCGCCGCGGCGGCGACTCCTTTTCGGGTGGCGGCTCTTTTTCCGGTGGCAGCCAGCGCGGGGCTGATCCGCGGCTCGCGGATGATCACTTTCCGGTCCGTCGGATTCTGCAGGCTGAACTCCCCGCGCACACCGCGCGGTGGGCCAACGAGCACGAGTGGCTGCTCGGCATCGAGCATCATCGCGGCCTGAGGCTCCGGCTCGTCCGCCATCGCTCCCTCCTTACTTGATCCGCACGCGAAGGCCCTGTTGCTGAGGCGTGGGAGGGTCCTCGCGCCCCGGCGCGGGCGGCGCCGCGTTCTGCTGCGCCGGCCACTCGATGGCCGGCTTTTTCGGCAGATCCTGAAGGATCATCCGCGACTCGCCGCCCAGGTTGAAGCCGAAGATCTCCATGCCGAACCACGTCAGGCCGAAATGGTAGTTGAACGGCTGGGAGATCTGTCCGTGCGGCAGCTTCGTGCTGCTGGTCATGCAGACGTCCAGCGCCACCGGCTTGAGGTCGACCGAGAGCGCGC
>DASWQX010000160.1:0-1695 GCA_036403495.1 Thermoanaerobaculia bacterium | reverse complement strand
CCGACGGCGGAGCGCGCTTCGAGCCGGTGGAGGGCCCGGCGCCGATCGCGGCCACCGCGGGAGGGCGGCAGTGAGCGAGGGCGCGCCCGCCCCCTTTCTTCCTCAGCTCTATCCTCTCCTCTACGAGCCGCTGGTCCGCCGCGCCCTGGAGGAGGACCTCGGCCGCGCCGGGGACCTGACCAGCGACGCCATCCTGCCCGCCCACCAGAGGGCGGAGGCGAAAGTCGTCGCCCGCGCCGCCGGCAGGGTGGCGGGCCTCGCCGCCTCGCTCTCCGCCTTCCGTCTGCTCGATCCCGCGATCGAGATCGAGGCTCTCGCAGCGGACGGCGAGGACGTGGGGGCGGGAGCGACGCTCGCCGCCCTCCGCGGTCCCGCCCGCTCCATCCTCTCGGCCGAGCGCACCGCGCTCAACCTGCTGGGGCGCCTCTGCGGCATCGCCACCGCCACCCGCGACATGGCCGCGCTGGTGGCCCCGCACGGCGCCCGGATCGTCTGCACGCGCAAGACGACCCCAGGGCTACGAGCCCTTGAAAAATATGCAATCCGCTGCGGCGGCGGCTATAACCACCGCTTCGGCCTCGACGACGCGGTGCTGATCAAGGACAATCACGTCGCTCTCGCCGGCGGCATCGGGCCGGCCGTCGAGCGCGTCCGCCGGTCCGTGGGCCACCTGGTGAAGGTCGAGCTGGAAGTGGACTCGCTGGACCAGCTCCGCGAGGCGCTCGACCTCGGGGTGGACGTGGTCCTCCTCGACAACATGCCACTAGAAACGTTGCGGGCGGCCGTCGCGATCGCCCGCGGGCGGGCGATCCTCGAAGCCTCGGGCGGGATCAACCCGCGGACCGCGGCGGCGATCGCCGCCACCGGGGTGAACCTGCTGTCGATGGGCTGGCTGACGCACAGCGCGCCGGCGTTGGACGTGGCGTTGGACGTGGGGCCTGCCCCGGGCATAAATGCCCGGGCTACGCGGAAACGAAAAGCCGGCTGAAGCCGGCTCCAATGAATCAGGTCTTTTTAAAGAGCCTCCTTCAGGAGGCTTTTCGGTTGAGATGTAGCCCGGGCATTCATGCCCGGGCGTCTGCGGCGCCTGCCTTGCCCTACGGCCCGAAGTTGCACAGATCGTCGACCCGCAGGGCCTCGTTGCCCGAGCTGAAGCGGCCCTCGGCGGTCATCACGACGCCCACCCAGGCCTGCGCGTGGGTCGAGTCCTTGTGCCAGAGGTCGAGCATCAGCCAGCCGAAGGGCTTGGAGACCGGGATGGCAGCGCTGCCGACGTGGACCTTCTGGGTGGCCACCGGGAAGGCGTTGCTGTTGCCGATCTCCTGCGGGTTCTCCTCCTCGTCGAAGGCCACCAGTTGCATCTCGCCGAGCGGCGCCCAGTCGGGGAGCCTGCCGCAGCCCTGAGTGCCGACGGAGGCGCGGCGGTTGTCCCGCCAGACGAGCAGGTCGGTGCCGCCGGAGAAGCTGCCGCCATCCACGTAGCGGGCGTAGTAGAGACTCGACAGCGGGATGCGGTTGTCGCGGCCGTCGAAGCTCACGTAGCGTCCGTAGAAGGTGTACATGCCGGCCGTCAGCAGGTCGGGGTCGGCGACGATCGACACCGCCGTGCCGCCGTTCGAGGTGTTGCGGTGCGGGTTGATGTAGGTGTAGTCGCCCCAGAGGACGTTGTCGTCGCTCGCCAGCCCTGAGCCGCCG
>DASWQX010000159.1:0-2444 GCA_036403495.1 Thermoanaerobaculia bacterium | reverse complement strand
CGGACCGCGCGGGCGGTCGGCCGGCAGCTCCAGCACCGGCACGCCGGCGAGCTGCCGCCGCCAGTAGGCGAGCTGCGCGTCGAGAGCGCCGCTGCCGAGAGCGCCGCGCTGCCGGGTGGCCCAGTCGGCATAGCGCAGGGGGAGCGCCGGCAGGGACGCCGGCCGGCCGGCCGCGAAGTCGCCGTAGAGGGCCGCCACCTCGCGGAAGAAGACCGACATCGACCAGCCGTCGGTGGCGATGTGATGGATCGTCACCAGCAGGACGCGGTCGCGCTCGCCCAGCTCGGCGAGCAGGAAGCGGGCGACCGGCCCGCGCGCGAGGTCCAACGGCCGGCTCCCCTCGTCGCGCAGGGCGTCCCGCAGCGCCCGCTCCCGCTCCGCCGCGGGCAGGCCGGCGAGGTCGAGCCGCGCCAGGGGGAGGCCGGCCTCCCCCGCGTCCGGGAGGACCACCTGCACCGGCTCTTCCCCCACCAGGGCGTAGACGGTGCGCAGGGGCTCGTGGCGGCCGACCACGGCGGCCAGCGCCCGCGCCAGGGCGGCGGTGTCCAGCTCGCCCTCCAGACGCACCGCCACCGGCACGTTGTAGCTCGCGCCGCCCGGCTCCAGCCGGTCGAGCAGCCAGAGCCGCTGCTGGGCGAGCGAGAGGGGGAGGCCCGAGGCGAGGACCTCCGCGGGGAGCGCTGGCGGCTTCGCGTCCGCCGCCGGCGCCTCGGGCTCGCGCTCGAGCCGCGCCGCCAGCTCGGCGATGGTGGGCGCCGCGAACAGCTCCCCGACGGAGAGGTCGACGCCGAAGGCGTCCTCGATCCGCGCCAGCGCCCGGATGGCGAGCAGGGAGTGCCCGCCGAGGGCGAAGAAGTCGTCGTGGACGCCGATCTCCGGCAGCTTCAGCACCTCGCGCCAGATCGCCGCCAGCCGCTCCTCCAGGGGGGTGCGCGGCGGCTCCGCCGGACCGCCGGAGCGCCGCCAGGCCGGACGAAGGTCCGGCGACTCGGGGGGGAGCTCCGCGACGGCGGCGGCCTCCCGGTGGCCGGCCGCCATGCGCTCCGCCAGCCCGGCCACCGTCGGCGCCTCGAACAGGTCGGTCATCGAGATCTCGAGGCCCATCAGCTCCTGGATCTGCGCCAGCACGCGGATGGCGAGCAGGGAGTGGCCGCCGAGGGCGAAGAAGTCGTCGTGGACGCCGATCTCCGGCTTCTCCAGCACCTCGCGCCAGATCGCCGCCAGCCGCTCCTCCAGCAGGGTGCGGGGGGGCGTCGAGCCCGCGGGACCGGCCACGTCCAGCGGGTCGAGGGCGGCGAGCGCCCGCCGGTCGACCTTGCCGTTGGGGTTGAGCGGTAGCTCGGCCAGGGCGATCAGGCGGGCGGGGATCATGTGCTCCGGCAGGAGCTCCCGCAGCCGCTCGTCCAGGTCCTCGGGCAGCCCCTCGCTCCACCGCGGCACGGCATAGGCCGTCAGCGCCTTGCCCCCCGCCTCCTCGCGGACCACCACGGCCGCCTCCGCCACGCCGGGGAGCCGCAGCAGGGCGGCCTCGATCTCGCCGACCTCGACCCGGAAGCCGCGGATCTTCACCTGCTGATCCCGCCGGCCGAGGAACTCGAGGGTGCCGTCCGCGCGCCAGCGGGCGAGGTCGCCGGTGCGATAGAGCCGCTCCCCCCCGAGGGGCTCGCGCGCCGGATCGGGGGCGAACGGGGAGGGCACGAAGCGCTCGGCCGTCAGCTCCGGCTGCCGGTGGTAGCCGCGGGCCAGGCCGTCGCCGCCGGCGTACAGCTCGCCGGGCACCCCCGCCGGCACCGGGCGCAGGTCGCCGTCCAGGACGTGGACCGTGGTGTTGGCGATCGGCCGGCCGATCGGAATCGTCTCGTCAACCGCCGCCGCGTCCCGCATCGGATGGCAGGTGGTGAACGTCGTGTTCTCGGTGGGGCCGTAGCCGTCGATGACGGTGACGCCGGGGAGCGCCGCGAACGCCCGGCGGACGTGGGAGGCCGAGAGGACATCGCCCCCCGCCAGGAGCTGCGAGACCCCGCGCAGCATCTCGGGGCGGCTCTCGATCACCGAATGGAAGAGGCCGGCGGTGAGCCAGAGCGTCGTCACCCCTTCGCCGGCCACCGCCGGCCCCAGCTCGTCGAGCAGGGGCGCGCGGCCGGGGAGGAGAGCCAGGCGGGCGCCGTTGAGCAGGGCGCCCCAGATCTCGAAGGTCGACGCGTCGAAGGCGGCGGGGGCGAGCTGGAGGAAGACCTCGTCCGGGCCGAAGCGGGCATAGTCGGCGCCGCGGACCAGCCGCACCACGCCGCGGTGGGTCACCTCGACTCCCTTGGGCTGGCCGGTGGAGCCGGAGGTGTACATCACGCAGGCCGCCGCCTCGCTGTTCATGGCCAGGGCGGCGTCGCCGGCGCAAAGCGTGTCCAGCACCAGTTCATCGAGGTTCACCCGCCGCGTGCCGGGGT
>DASWQX010000158.1:0-13733 GCA_036403495.1 Thermoanaerobaculia bacterium | reverse complement strand
GCGCGGCCCCCGGGCCGCCCGCCCCACTTCGAGGCTTCGGCCGAAGCGGCGCACCCGGCCTGTCCTCTCTGCCTGCACCAACTGCGGACCAGTGGCGCCCATCTCCTGCCGGCGGTGGGTCTGGAGCCTCTCTCCCGCGGGATCGTCCGGCCGCGCGACCTCGTGCTGCCGGGCGGCCACGACGCTCTCAGCTCGCGCGGCGCCCGCGGTCCCCCTTCCGTCTGACCTCCCGTTCCTTTCGTCTATCCGTCCGCCGGCTGGTCTGAAGCGGCGCGGATCCGCGTTTCCGCGCGGGTTCACGAATGGAATCCGTTCCCGGCCGGACTTGGGTCCGGTAGGGACTGCACAGCTCTGGAGGTCCGATGAGTTTCAAACCGCTTGCGCGCGGCGTGCTCGCCGCTCTGTTCCTATCGGCTCTACCCGCCGTGGTCTGGGCGGGCCAGGTCCGCGGCAAAGTCTTGGACCCTGGCGACGAGCCCCTGCCCGGCGTCACGCTGACGCTCGCCAACGACGTCACCGGCTCGTCGCAGGACACCGTGTCGGGCGCCGACGGCACGTTCTTCTTCTACAACGTCCCCAGCAACCCCTACCACCTGCGCGCCACGCTCGAAGGCTTCGCCGAGTTCCACGCCGACCTCGAGGTCCGCGGCGGCGTGCCGGTCGAGCCGACCGTCCGTCTGACGGCGCAGTTCTCCGCTTCGACCACGGTCACCGCCGAGAAGGAGAACGTCGCCCTGGAGACCGACGACTCCTCGAGCCACATCGATATCGACAAATCGCTGGTACGCCGCTTCGCCGCGCCGGTCGCCTCGCGCGCGTTCGAGGCGATCGTCCTCTCCTCCCCCGGCTTCAGCCAGGACGAGAACGGCCGCTATCACTTCCAGGGCGGGCACTCGCAGCAGCTCCTGGTGATCGACGGCCAGCCGATCGGCGACCAAGTGGGCATCACCTTCTCCAACTCGCTCAACCCGGCGGTCGCCGAAGGGATCGAGATCGTCACCGGCGGCATCCCCGCCGAGTACGGCGAGAAAGCCAACGGCGTGATCAACCTGACGACCCGCTCGGCCCTTGGGCACAGCGGCTTCCATGGTGACATCGGGGTAGGCGCGGCGCGGTTCTCGACCCTGGAAGGCGCGGCCGCGGTGGGTTGGGGCGGACCGCGTTCCGGCCTCTTCCTCGACCTCGATGCCTCGAAATCCGATCGCTTCCTCGACCCGGTCTCCTTCGGCAACCTCCACAATCACGGCGACACCCGCCGGATCTTCGGCCGCTACGACACCATCTCCTCCGCCGAGTCCGACTCCTTCCGGCTGACCGGCAACGCCGGCAAGACCGACCGCGACGTGCCGAATCTTCCGTCCCAGGAGGAAGCCGGGCAGAACGAGCGGGTCTCCTCGCAGGACTGGAACCTGAACCTCGGCTACCAGCACGTCGCCGCCGCGGGCTGGGTCTTCGACGCCCAGGTCTATGGCCGCGACAACCAGCTGAAGCTGATCGGCTCGCCGAACGACACGCCGGTGATCGCGGACCAGAACCGCTCGCTCGCCAATCAGGGGATCAATTTTTCCTTCTCGAAGCTGACGGGGGACAACGAGGTCAAAGTGGGAGCACAGGCCAAGCGCTTCCCGATCCGCGAGTCGTTCCGCTTCGGCATCACCGATCCCGGGCTCAACGATCCCGACTCGGATAGTTACAACCCCAACCTCGCGCCGTACGATCTGACGCGGGGGGGCACGTTCTTCGATTTCCAAGGCGAACGGACGGGCCAGTACTACGCGGGCTACGTGCAGGACACGCTGCGGGTGAGCAACCTGACCGTCAACGCCGGGGTGCGCTACGATCACAACAACCTTTTCGAGACGGAGAGCCTGTTCCAGCCGCGCATCGGCCTCGCCTACTACCTCCCGGCCACGAAGACCGTCTTCCGCGCTTCCTACGACCGGATGTTCATCACCCCGGAGTACGAGAACATCCTGCTCTCCTCGTCGGCGGCCGCGGCCGCGATCGTGCCCCCGGCGCTGCAGGACAACAGTCAGCTCGGCCGCGGGCAACTGTTCAACGTTTCCGAGCGTCACAAGGCCTATAATCTCGGTATCCAGCAAGGGCTCGGCTCCGCCCTGCGGCTCGACCTCTCGTACTGGAAACGGACGGTGGTGAACGCCGCCGACCAGGATCAGTTCTTCAACACCGGCATCGTCTTTCCGCTCAACTTCAAGGGCGCCGACCTCAATGGTTGGAACGCCCGGCTCGACGGCGGGCCGTGGCACGGCCTGCGCGGCTATCTCTCGCTCGGCCACGTCAGAGCGCTGTACCAGAACCCATTCGTCGGCGGGCTGTTCCTCGACGCGGGAGCGCTGGACACCCTCAGCGGCGGATCGTTCGTGATCGATCACGATCAGGATCTCCAGGAGCAGGTCGGCCTCTTCTGGGACGTCCCGCGGTCCGGTTTCTGGGTCGGAGTGACGCAACGGTACGACTCGGGGCTGGTGACCGACGCGGGCACGATCGAGGAGGTCCTGGCGAGCCCGGACACCGCCTATGCCGCCCCTTACATCCGCTTCAACGAGGACCCGCAGCGCATCAAGCCGCGCGACATCTGGAATTTCTCCCTGGGCGCCCGGCTCCAGCAGTACGGATTGCCGCTCGAGGTGCAACTCGACCTGCTGAACGCTTTCGACGAAAAAGGCCTCTACAACTTTCAGTCGGTCTTCGGCGGCACGCACGTGATCCCACCGCGCACCGTCGCCGGCCGCATCCGCTGGGTGTTCTAAGAGGTGATCACCGGGATGATGGCCTCCTATCGTTTCGGCGAGCGCATCCCGCTCGGTCCCGACGGCACTCTCCAGGTGATCGAGGGAGTGATCGCTCTGACCGCGATCCACGAGGACGGCACCGAGGTTCTGCTCGGCCTCTGCGGCCCGGGGCAAGTGGTGGCGGGCCACGCCGACGAGGTCTGCTGCATCCAGCTTCGCGCGCAGACGGCGGCGGTGGTGCGGATGGAGCCCTGGGCGGACGCCGCGCGGAATCCGGATTTCGCCGTTCGCCTGCGCGAGAGGCTGCGGTGCGCGGAAGCCTGGGCTGCGATGCAAGCCCTGCCGCACATCGAGCAGCGGCTGCTCGGCATCCTTTCGCTCCTCGCCGGGCAGTTCGGACGTCCCTCCGGGGATGGAACGGTGATCGAAGTGCTGATCACTCAAGGCCAGCTCGCGTCGGCGGTGGGCGCCACGCGGACGACCGTCACCCGTCTGCTCGGCCGTCTGCGCAGGCGCGGGCTGCTGATCGCTTTCCGCGCCGGGCGCGGCGAGCGGTACGGGCTGAAAAAGGGCGCGCGATGTGCGGTTCCGCACCTTCCCTCCGCCGGTGTGTCGGTATATTGATGCGAGGAACCGGGAGCGATCCCGAGTCCGGCCATCTTCAGACGGGAGCGTTACCACGGACGTCTCGCGCTCCCGTCTGACTTTTCGCGTAGCATTGAAGGCGAAGCCCGGGGGAGGGGCCTTCAATGAGCGGCATCGTCTGGGTCGTCGCGTTCGTCCTGCTGCTGGCGCTGATCCTTTGGGCGCAGCGCCGCGTGCCGCTGCTGCCGTACCTCTATTTCTGGCGGTTCCCTCTGCTGACGGCGCTGGCGCTGGTGGGCGTGGTGCCGTTCGCCCTGGTCGTGGCGCCGGGGCTCCTGCGCAACCTCTTCGTGCTCGCGCTGCGGGAGATCCTGTTCGTCTCCTGGCTCGCCACCCTGACGAGCTGGGTGGTGGAGATCTCGATCGAGGTGATCCTGCGCTACGCCCCGTTCCGCTTCAAGGTGGAGCCCTTTCCCGTGGTGCCCTGGCTCCGGCGGTGGCGGGTGCCGCTGTTCGCCCTGCTCGCCTGGCCGGTCATCGTGACGGCGGTCGCTCTCTCATCGCCCCCGCTGGGCACGAACCTGCTGATGGCGTTGGGCGGCATCGCGCTCGCGGCGCTCTCCCTGCTGGCCGCGGCGATCGTCCGCGTCCTCCTGCGCGATCCCTCCCAGCCGCCGCCGAGCCTGCTGCTGCCGGTGCGGCCGAAATGGCTCGACTCCCTACCCGCCCTGCGCTCCCCTCGTCCGGTAGCGCCGGTGCCCCTCGCGGTCGCCGCCACGGGCGATGGCGGGCGTGGCTACGTGAACCCGGCGACGAACCGCGTCCGCCCGGGGCACCTGATGGCCGCTTCCTTCTTTCTGACCACCGCCTTCCTCTATGCACTGGGGTACTTCCTGCTCCGCCCCGACCGCGGATCGATGCCGGCGCTCGGCTATGTGCTGCTCATCCTGATCCTGACCGGGTGGGCGCTGCCGGGCGTCTCCTTCTTCCTCGACCGCTACCGCGTGCCGGTGCTGCTGCCGCTGCTGCTGTTCTCCTACCTCTCGAGCCAGGTCTTCGACACCGACCACTACTACTCGCTGCTGCCGCTCAAGGCCCAGGCGGCCCCGGCAGCGCCTGCGGCATCGCCGGCACCGATGGCGAAGGCGACGATCCCGGTGGTCTCGCCGGTCCAGGCCTTCCAGGCGGCGGAGACGAAGAATCCCGAGCCCCTGCACCCCGTCGTGGTGGTGGCGACGACCGGTGGCGGCATCACGGCCGCGGTGTGGACGACCCAGGTGCTCACCGGGCTGCAGCGGCAGATCGGAGCGGACTTCAGCCGCTCCATCCGCCTGATCAGCGCGGTCTCCGGGGGGAGCGTGGGCACCATGTACTTCCTCGACCGCTTCACCCCGGGCGGCCCGCCCGCCGCGGCCGACCTCGACCGCATCGTCACCGCCGCCAGCCAGCCGAGCGTCGACGCGGCGGCCTGGGGGCTCGCCTATCCCGACCTCTGGCGGATCTTCTCCGGCTTTCTGGTGCTGCCGAACAAGACCCTCGACCGCGGCTGGGCGCTGGAGCGCACCTGGCGCAGCCATCTGACCCGCGCGAACCGGGATGCGACGCTCGCCGACTGGGGCGCCAGGACGTCCGACGGCTGGCTGCCGGCCGCGGTCCTCAACGCCACCGCGAGCGAGACCGGCGAGCAGTTCCTGCTGACGCCGCTCGGCTGGCCGCACCCCTGGAAAGGCCGCTTCTTCTCTTCGACCTACCCTGGGCGGGACCTCCACGTGACCACCGCCGCGCGCCTCTCGGCCACCTTCCCCTGGGTCAGCCCGATCACCCGCGCCCAGGACGTGGACGGCCAGCCCGCCGCGCCCGGCTTCCACCTGGCGGACGGCGGCTACTACGACAACTTCGGCGTGGTGAGCGTGGTCAACTGGCTGCTGTCGCTGAGCGGCGACGAGTGGGATACGTTCCGGCAGCGAGGCATCCTGCTGGTCCTCATCCGCGCCTTCCCCGACAGCCCGAGCTCCGCCGGTCCGCAAGCGCGCCAGCACGAGGCCTGGCTCTGGGCCTCGGTGGGGCCGCTGCTCACCATGTACAACGTCCGCACCTCCTCGCAGGCGGCCAACGGCAATGTCGAGATGGACCTGATCCAGAAGTTCCTCGCCTTCAACGGCGTCATCAACCGGAGAGTCGTCTTCCAGCTTCCCAAGGCCGCCCCCCTCTCCTGGAAGCTGACCGAAGAAGAGCAGGAAGCGATCGTCGGCGACTGGTGCGCTCCGGCGAACCAGCAGGCGCTGGTAGACGCGCGGGCGTTCTTTTCGGGTGGGACGGCGCCGTTGCCGGTGCCGGGAGTTTGCCAAAAGTAAAATGCAATCTTAGATCTGTCAGGAATTGCCTTCGTCGCTCTCCTCGCGGTTGAGGATCTGGCCTTTCGGGACCGGTCCGCCCTGGGTGAGCGGGGCGGGATTGAGCGGAGCCTTCTTTTGCAGGTTCGCCGCTTCCGCCGGTTGCCCGGCCTGTTCGGCAAAGTTGACGTCGCCGGTCTCGGAGGGTTCGATGGCCATCCCCTGATTGATCGGGGAGATATGCGCCCATTTCGTCGCCCAGAAGTTTTCCTGCGCCGACGCGTACTCCTGGAGAGTCCAGAAGCCCTGGTCGTCGTTGGGATCGACCTGCGTGCTGCTGTAGTCCCCCCAGCGGTTCTTCGGCGGGCCGAATACCTTGTAATAGGGGCTCAACCCAGGGGCATACACGAAGGGTTGCCGCGTGACACCCGGGGCATCGGTGGCGGCCCGGTACGCGTAGGCGCCGCTGGCGAAGGTATCCGCCGAGAAGCGGGCGCAGCCGAGGAGCACGTCCGCGTTCGCATTGACGGCCAGGGTGGGGTAGGCATAGAAGACGAAGCCGCTGGGATCATCCACCCGCCCCAATTGCCGGATCGACCAGGTCCCCGTGTCGACTTGCAGCCACTGCGCGGCCGTCCTGGTGGCGACGCCCCCGCCGGGAAGATAGACGGTGTGGGAGAACCAGAGCGAGCCGTTGCGATAGACGACGCTCAGGAGCCGGTCGTCGCTGGTGTCGATGCGTCTGGCGGTTCCCATCTGAGGGGCGAAGTCGCCGCTCGCGAAGGAATCCCAGGTCACCCCCCTCGCCTGGATGAAGCCTGTCGGAGCGAGGCGGACGCTGCCGTCCGCGACGCTGCCGGTGACCTCGTAGAGCGCGTAGGAGCCGCTGCCTCCAATGTTGCCGCTCCATCGCGACACCAGGTATTGCTTGCTCTCCGCGGGATCGTACGTGACGGCCGGGATCTGGAAGGCCCCCCTGTTGGTGAGCGGGAAGAAGCGGACCACCGGCACATAGGGCGGGTCGTACAGCGAGCGCTTGTCCCAGACGTAGACGCTGGAGCCCAGGAAGGCGTTGTCGCCGATCCTGAACATGTTGACCTGAACGGTGACCTTGTCGGCGGTGAAGCCGAGGCTGGGAAAATCGAGCCAGACGTTCCCCTGGATCGCCGGGATGACGCTCACCGAGCTCAACGTCCAGCTCCCCGTGGGGTCGTCGCCTTTGGTCGCGCCGATGAGGAGCCGCGAGGTCGGCTTCTCCGAGTTGGCCATGCAGGCGAACAGGTAGCGGCGATCGTAGGGATCGTAGATCGCGCGGGGATCGAAGGTCTCCAGAGGAACGCCGAGGCTCGTCCAGAAGGCATTGAGGGGGATCACGGGGAACGTGGCGACCCCGGAAAGGTCCGAGATCCGGATTCCGTTGTTGAGCGGATTGAAGAGATGATCGGGGCCCGCGGCTCCCATCGTGTCCGGGGGGATCGCGGTGCCATTGTCCGCCAGCCCCTCGACCGTGCTGGAAGGGGCTGGAGAGGAAGGCGGCGCCAGGGTTACCGCCAGCAGAGAAGCCACGTGCGGGGCCTGCGGCTCGTCGTCGGCATTGAGCACCTGCTCCGGGTCGATCTCCTTGCCGACCGGAGGACGCTCCTTGCTCTTCCGGAGCGGCTTGCGCTGGAGAGGAGTCGCGGCAAGGACCGACTTGTGTTGCGCGAGATCCTGGAAGGACAGCTCGCCGACGCCGGCTTCGACGTCCTGCGCCGCCGGGATCGGAGCCCTGGGATTCATGCGGTTCGCCATGATCTGGTCCCCCTGCCTGAATACGCCAAAAATTTGCCAGAGTTGAAGCCTGAGCTTAGAATCTTAGCATGAGGCCCCTTCGGGCGACCCTCTCCCTGGTGTTCGTTCTCCTCCTGGGGTGCGGCGGTCAATTCGTGCAAAACGCGCCGAACCATCGGGGCGGGCCCTTCGATTTCCAGTATCCGCCCTGCTCGCCGGCGAGCAGGCCGATGGATCCGCCGGCGGCGGGCGGCGAGGTGGAGGTCCGGTACCTCGGGGCCGCCGGCCTTTACTTACGCTGGGGCGGGGATTCGATCCTTCTCGGGCCCTACTTTTCGAATCCCAATCTCTTCCGGGTCCTCCTCGGCCGGTGGGGGATGGACCGGGCGGCGATCGAGCGGGGGCTGGCGGGGGTTCCGGTCTCCGAGGTGGAGGCGATCTTCGCGGGGCACTCGCATTACGATCACATCGGGGATCTGCCGGCCGTTCTCGGCATGGCGGAGCACGCGCGGGTCTTCGCCAACGCGTCGGGCCTCCACGCGCTTGCCCCCTACGCCGCGAACCGCGGCACGGCGCTGGAGGAGGGAGCCGGCCGGTGGGTCTGGATCACGGGGGCGCATGGCGAGCGGAAGCCGATCCGCTTCTTCGCCGTCCCCTCCGAGCACGCGCCGCAGGTGGATCACCATCTCTGGGCGGCCGGGCCGCCGCTGAAGCAGGATTGGCGGCAGCCCTGGGAGGGGCGCCGCTTCCATGAGTTGAAGGCCGGCCAGACGTTCGCGCTGGTGATCGATCTGATGTCGAGCGACCTGAAAGACGTGCGGTACCGCATCTACTACCAGGACGCCGCGAACCGGCAGGGGATCGGCGTGCCCCCCGACTTCGCCGACGGCCACGGCTACGACCTCGCCGTCCTCTGCATCGCCTCCTACGACAAGGCCCCGGGCCAGCCCGCGGCGATCCTGCGCGCGCTGCACCCCCGCCACGTGCTGGTGACCCACTACGACGACTTCTTCCGTCCGCAGGACCGGACCGTGCGCTTCGTCGGCCTCCTCACGGACGCCAAAGTCGAGCGTTACCTGGGGACGATCTGCGCGGAGCTCGGATGCGAGGGCTCGTCCGGCGCGGGACCGACGGGCCAGGTCTGCGGTCCGTCGGGGCCTCGGTGGACGATGCCGCTGCCGGGGGAGTGGATGCGGTTCGCCGTGCGGTGAGCCACCTCAATCCGCCTTCCGCAGCCCCTCCGGGTCCGATCCCAGCAGTCCTGCCTCGAACGAGCGGGGGTCGAGCAGGGTGAGGCGCTCGATCATGGCGGGAGTGAGGATCTCGATCTTGCGGCTCCGCTCGAGGCCGGTGGCGATGTCCTCCATGGTCTCGTCGCGGGTGGTCCACTGGAGGCGGTCGAAGCGGGCGAGGTTCAGGGGGAGGGTGTAGCCGCGCAGGGTCTTCTCGCGCTTGAGGTTGAAGTAGACGTCGAAGTAGGACATCACCAGCTCGCGCACGCTGGCATAGACCGGATCGCGGTAGCGCAGGCCGACGAAGTTGGACTTGGCCAGGGCTCCCCAGCGGCCGTCGATCTTGAAGACGGCGAGGATGTGGTCGTCGTCGTGGCCGATCCAGGGGAGTATCTCGACGATCAGCGGCGGGAAGCCGAGGGCGCGCAGGGCCGCCGCGGCGAGGACGGCGCCGTCGTAGCAGTGCCCCTTGCCGTCGGCCAGCACGGTGCGCGGGCAGCGGTATCTCTGTTCCGGGCTGTAGGCGATCCCGTCGAGGAACTCCTGGATCGCCGCCGGGCTGTCCAGTCCGGCTGGGAGCGTCAGATCGGAGTCTGCCAAGCGCGCGCCAACGTGCCTATCCCGCCTTGGCCTCCAGCACCGCGCGGTCGCGGAGCTTGCCGGCGGCGGGGGAGAGCGGCGCGTCGGTGAGGATCTTGTTGATGCGCTCCATCGCCTTCACCACGTCCCCCACGCTCTGGTAGAGGACGACCTCGCCGTAGAGGTTGTCGGCGAGGACGTTCAGACGCTCGATCACCGGCACGATGTAGGGGCCTTCCGGGTAGCGGCGCAGGTACTCGGCGCCGTTCTTGACGTCGTCGTAGGA
This sequence comes from Thermoanaerobaculia bacterium, assembly GCA_036403495.1. Taxonomy (GTDB): domain Bacteria; phylum Acidobacteriota; class Thermoanaerobaculia; order Multivoradales; family UBA5704; genus DATARR01. The sequence goes on along the minus strand of DASWQX010000158.1, from coordinate 4,195 downwards.
GCGGGCGATGGCCGCGAGGCGGTCGCCGGCGATCTTCTTGAGCTCGGGGTCCCGGGTCTGCTCGGCCATCTCCTGCAGGGCGGCGAGCTCCTGGAGGTTGGGGGCGAGGATGCGCAGGCCGGCGCTGGCGCGCTTCCCCTCGCCGCTCTGCGGCGCGGCGTCCCAGGCCTTCAGGTACTCGGTGACGGCCTGGGTCCGGTTGCCCAGGCGGCTGTAGGCGTCGCCGAGCGCGAGCGCCACCTCGGGGACCTGCGTGGCCTCGGGGAAGTTGGAGAGGAAGCTCTCCAGGAATGAGGTCTCGTAGATGCCGTCGCCCAGCACCTTGACGGCGCGCGGATAGACGTCCTTGCGCTTGGCCTCGAGGTCGGCGATCTCCCCCTCCAGCGTCGAGGGGAGGTCGCTGTGCGGGTCGACGCTGCGGACCTCGCCCAGCTCCTTGCGGTAGAGGCGGAGCAAGGCGCCGTAGTCGCGCGACAGCAGGGGGCGCGCGAGCTGCTGGTCGCGCTGTTTGTGGAGCTTCTCGAGGCGCAGGCCGTCGACGATCTTGCCCTGCGGCCAGGAGGCGACGATGGCCGATTTGACGTAGGCGGCGACCCCCTCGTCGGCTTTCTTGCCGGGGCCGAGGTTCGAAGCCAGGTAATTGGTCAGCGTCGTCTGGGTGCGCTTGCGGTAGTCGTCCGCGGAGTGCTTGGGCTGGATCGCCCAGGTCCCCTTGCGGGCTTCCGCCGCGCGCTGCCGCTCGTCGGAGAAGGGGTGGGTCTGCCAGTAGCCGTACTCCTTGAGCTGCGGCGCGCGGCTGTTCATCAGGTCCCAGAGGCGGCGGGCGCCGTCCGGGCTGTAGCCGGCCGCCGCGGCGAGGTGCTGGCCTTCCTTGTCGGCCTCGTCCTCGTTGTCGCGGCTGTAGCTGCGCAGCAGGAGCTCGCTGACCACCAGGCTGGCCGCCGCGGCGCCCTGGACCATATTGCCGTAGGGGTCCGCGTAGCCGCCGCCGCGCGGATCGTAGGGCGCCTGCGCCGAGGGGAGCCGGTTCCCGCCGCGCGACTCGCCGATCGCCACCCCGGCCACCAGCAGGTTGCCGAGGATCGACATCAGCGTCTGCCGGCGGGCCATGTGGATGGCGTGCTCGTGGACGACGTGGCCGATCTCGTGGCCGAGGACGTTGGCCAGCATGTCGTCGTCGAGCCCGAGGTCGAGCATGCCGGTGGTGATGAAGATCTGGCCGCCCGGCAGCGCGAAGGCGTTGGGCTCCGGCATCTTCACGATCTGGAAGCTGAAGGGGTACTTCTGGTAGTCGGACTGCTGGGCGAGCTCGTAGGCGATGCGGTTGACCCGCGACAGCCGGTCGGGATCGTCCGCGGTGCCGTACTGCTTGACCGCCTCGGCGGCCGCCTTCAGGCTCTCGGCGTAGAGCTTGGGATCGGCGATGGTCTCGGCCCTGCCCGGCCCGGCGGTGGCGAGAGCCAGCGGAAAGATCAGTGCGAAGGCGAGGATGCGGCGGGTTGTCATGGCCTTCCCTTCAAAATATCCAAAGAGCATTCCACTTTAGAGTACTCCACGTCGGCGGCGTCCTGTGTCGGGAACAAGACTTTGCCCGCGAAAAGTCCCGGGCCGGCTTGCCCGTCGCCCCCTCGCTCCGCGCCCGCCTTGTGGTAGCTTTCCGCGCATGAGCGACTTGACCATCCAGGTAGACACCGCGAAGTCGTCCATGGAGGACATCCGGCCGGCGCTCGACGCCGGCCTGAAGGAGGCGTTCCCGGGCGGCATGCTGAAGTGGCGCTGGGAGGGGGACGTGATGCACCTCTCGGGCCCCGGAGCCGCGGCCACCATCGCGCTGGAGGACGGCCGCCTCGTCGGTCGCGCCCAGCTCAAGGCCCCCGCCGTCCTGATGAAGCCGGTGATCGAGCAGAAGATCACCGGAGTGATGAAGAAGGCCGCCGCGGCCTGACGGGGCGGAAGCCCCCTTGCGCCATGGCCCCGCCGCCGCCGAACCTCCCCGCCGCGCTGCTCCGCCACGCCGCCGCGGACCCCGAGGAGCCCTGGCTCTTCCGGTCCGAGGGGTGGGACTGGAAGTGGCACCCCTGGGGGGAAGCGGCGCGCCGGCTGACCGCCTGGCGGGAGCGCCTTTCCACGCTTCCACCGGGAACGCGCGCGGCCTTCCACGATCGCTCCCACCCCGAAACCGTCCTCCTCGACCTGGCGATCCAGGCGGCCGGCCTGATCTCCGTGCCGGTCTCCCGAGAGAGAGGGACGGCCGAGGCGTGGATCGAGATCGAGAACGGCGAGATCAGGATCTCTCCCAGCGTCCATTCCTCTCCCAGTCCGGAAGTCGCCGGTGGAGCCGTGGTGAGGGTCGGCGGCGCTGAAACGGTCTGGACCGCCGCGGAGCTGGTCGCGGCGGGGGAGCGGCTGCGCGGCGAGATCGGAGAGGTGGAAGGGCGGCCGATCGTCGTGCTCGGCGGGCCGCTCGCCGATCCCGTCGAGCGGACGATGATGGCCTGGGCGACGCTCGCCGGCGCGGCCGTGGTCCTGGAGCCCGATCCCGCCCTCCGTCCCGCCGTGGCCGCCTGGGTGCGGCCGACGCTGTTCCATGGCACGCCGGGAGAGATCGCGGACCTGCGGGCGCGGGCCGGGAAGGTCAAGATGGGACGGCTGCCGTTCCGGAGGCTGGAGACGCTGCTGATCAAGGGGACGGAGGCTTTAGCGGACGCGGACGAGGCTTTCTGGGAGGAACGTGGCGTGAAAGTCTCGAAATTTTCCTTTTAGCCCCTAAAAGCGCCTGAAACATTGTTTGGCGGCTTCAAACAATGTTGTAGGGCTTCAAACATTGTTCGAGCCGGAAAAACAATGTTCGAGGCCCGCAAACAATGTTTGAAGCCGCCAAACAATGGAAAAACGGAAAAAACAATGTTTGGCGCCAATTTGGCACAAAAAAGGGCTCGTCCCAAGGTCTTGCCGCAGAGCGGCATAATCGTGGTATATAACCCGGGCGAGGATAAGGAGACCTTCGATGCCCCCGAGCCTTGAGTCCGAAAACGCCGCTGCTCCGTCCGCTCCGCCGCCCGCTCCCCTGCGGCCGCCGAACATGGCCTCCGCCCTGGAGGAGATCACCGTGCGGGCCGACACCGTCTGGACCGGCGAGAGGAGCGGCGGGCCGATCAAGGTGCAAGCCGTCGAGCGGAGCGCTCTGAAAGGGGCCCATGGGCGCGTCGCGATCGTCGACGGCTGCCGGACCCCGTTCGCCAAGTCAGGGACGGAGCTCGCCAACATGGACGTCATCGATCTCGCGAGCGTCGCGGCGGCGGAGCTGGTGGCGCGGACGGCGATCGACCCGAACGAGATCGACCTGTCGGTCTTCGGCGTCGTGGTGCCCGCGCTCTTCGCGCCCAACCTGGGTCGCGAGGTCGTGTTCCGCGCCTCGCTCCCCTTCCGCATCCCGGGGGTGACGGTGAACCTGGCCTGCGCTTCCTCGACGCGGGCGATCGCCTTCGGCGCCGCCGCGATCCTCACCGGCGAGGCGAGCGTGGTGCTCGCCGGGGGCGCCGAGTCGCTGACCAACGTTCCGATCCAGTTCTCGCGCAAGGCGGCGCAGACCTTCATGGCCGCCAGCAAGGCCAAGACGCTGCCCCAGAAGATGGGCGCTTTCGGCAAGCTGCGGCCGGCCGACCTGGCGCCGGTGGCGCCGGCGATCGCCGAGTACACCACCGGCCAGTCGATGGGCGAGTCGGCGGAGAAGATGGCGAAGGAGAACGACATCTCCCGCCGCGCCCAGGACGAGATCGCGCTCCTCTCGCACCACCGCGCCGCCGCCGCCACCGCCGACGGCCGGCTGACCGCGCAGATCGCGCCGACCTTCCCGCCGCCGCGCTACGACAAGGCGTCCACCCAGGACAACGGCATCCGCTCCGACAGCTCGCTGGAGGCACTGGGGAAGCTCCGGCCGGTGTTCGACAAGCGCTACGGCACGCTCACCGCCGGCAACTCGAGCCCGCTGACCGACGGCGGCTCGGCCGTGCTGCTGATGAGCGAGGAGAAGGCCAAGGCACTGGGCTACACGCCGCTCGGCTACATCCGCTCCTATGCCTTCACGGCGCTCAACCCCGGCGACCAGCTCCTCCAGGGGCCGGCCTACGCGGCGCCGGCGGCGCTCGACGCCGCGGGGCTGAAGCTGGCGGACATCGACCTCGTCGAGATGCAC
>DASWQX010000157.1:0-9117 GCA_036403495.1 Thermoanaerobaculia bacterium | reverse complement strand
CCCCTCCAATCCGTACAGGTATACTCGAAGCGGGTCCGCAGGGCCCTGGAACCTCCGGGAGGGTCAGCCTTTGACGAAGGAACGCGCGACGGGCCGGGACATCGTCCTCGCCATCGGCGAGAACATGCGCCAGAGCCTCGAGCCGCTGGTGACGAAGACGATCGCCCCCAGCCTGTACCAGGTCTATCTCCACGCCGACGACTACGACCGGCTGCGGTCGCTGTTCGGCGAGCTCGAGGAGGAGGCCAAGCGGCTCCTCGACGGCGAGCTCGAGCGGCTCAACCGCGGCGCGGCGCCCGCCTTCCCCCGCATCCTGCGCAAGAAGAAGGACGCGGCGCCCGCGCCCCCCAAGTTCGTCAGCGCCGAGGGGAGGTGGACGGTGCGCTTCCAGGAGGACCCGAACGGCGCCCTCGATCCCGGCGACGTCGAGGTGATCTCCGAGTTCGCCCGCCCCCCGGAGTCGGGCTACGGCGCCGGCTCGAAGACGCACCGGATCTCGACCACCCGCCGGCTCGGCCAGATGACCACCCGCCGCGACGCCCAGGAGGCCCCGGCGGCGACCGCCACCTCGGTCATGCCGGCATCCGCGCCGCAGCCGGCCACCGGCTTCGCGCGCATCGTCTACCGGGACGACCGCGGCACGCAGACCTTCTTCATGGCCAAGGACGAGATCGTGATCGGCCGCCAGGCGCCGGACGTCTGGGCGGACCTCTCGATCGACACCTCGCTCGACGTCTCGCGCGAGCACGCCCGGCTCCAGCGCACCCCCGAGGGGGCGTTCCGGATCAAGGACCTGAGCAAGCTGGGGACGACGGTCAACGGCGCCGCCCTCCCCCGCAGCCTGGAGGTCACGGAGGCGGGCGTCAAGGACCTCGACCGCTGGGAGGCGCTGCCGGACAAGGCGCGGATCGGACTGGCGGGAGTCATCTACCTCGACTTCGAGAGGTTGGGCGCGGAGTGACGACCCTCTACTTCGCCCGCCTCGCCTTCCTCGCGCTCCTGGTGATCCTCGCGGCCGTGATGATGGCGCTCGCTTTCCGGGAGAGGCGGTAGGCCGTGGCGGCCCCCAAACGTCCCCTGGCGGCGGTGGCAGCGGCGGCCAGCGATCCCGGCCGCGCGCGGGAGAACAACGAGGACCGCGTGATCTGCAATCCCGAGCGCGGGATCTACGCCGTGGTCGACGGCGTCGGCGGCGAGTCCGGCGGCGAGATCGCGGCGCAGACGGCGGTCGAGATCCTCCAGGCCCGCCTCTCCCGGCGCACTACCGACGCCGCCCGCCTGATCCGCGAAGCGATCGCGCTCGCCAACAAGCAGATCTACGACAAGGCCCAGGCCAGCCCCGCCCTCGCCGGCATGGCCTGTGTGCTGACCGTCGCCGTGGTCGACGACGGCCAGGCGACGATCGGCCACGTCGGCGACAGCCGGCTCTACCTGTTGAAGAAGGGGGAGATCCGCAAGATCACCCGCGACCACTCGCCCGTCGGCGCCCGCGAGGACGTGGGCGAGATCTCCGAGGCCGAGGCGATGAGCCACCCGCGGCGCAACGAGATCTTCCGCGACGTCGGCTCCGCGCCGCACGAGCCGGACGAGGAGGGGTTCATCGACGTCACCCAGATCCGCTTCGAGCCCGACGCGGCGCTGCTGATCTGCAGCGACGGCCTGTCGGACCTGGTGACCTCGGCGGAGATCCTGGCGACCGTCGAGGCCAACGCCGCCGATCCCCGGAAGGCGGTTCAGGCGCTGATCGACGCCGCCAACCAGGCGGGGGGGAAGGACAACGTCTCGGCCGTGCTGGTCGAGGGCGAGCGCTTCGCCGCCTCGTCCCGCAAGAGCCGGCCGGCCGCGGCCACTTCGGAGGCGTCCCGTCCCGCCCTGCGCGGCGCGGCCTCCGCCCGCCGCGGGGGTTTTTTCGGCGCGTTCGCCAGCCGCCCGGCCTTCCTGCTCTACGGCATCCTGCTGGGTGCCGGCGGCCTCGCCGCCTGGGCCGCCTACGGCCCCCCAGGACGTACACTCGGCTGGCTCGACCGCGGTTCGCGGCCGGCGCCGGCCAACGTGATCCGGGTGGGCGCGGGCGAAGGGGGCGCCGCCACCATCGCCGAGGCCTTGGCGCAGGCCGGTCCGGGGCAGACGGTGGAGGTGGCGCCCGGCACCTACCGCGAGGCCCTCCAGCTCCGCGCCGGCGTGGCCCTGGTCAGCCGGGTGCCGCGCGGCGCGGTGATCCTCCCCCCCCTCGGCAGCGGCGTGCCGGCGGTGACCGCCCAGGGGGTGGCGGACGCGCGCATCTCCGGCTTCCGGATCGCCGGCGACGCCCAGGCGCCCTTACAGGTGGGGATCCGCCTCGCCGATTCCGCGGTCGCGGTCGACGGGGTGGAGATCGCCGGTGCCCAGACGGCCGGGATCGACATCGCCGGCGCCGACCGCTCCGAGGTGCGCGCCAGCTTCCTTCACGACAACCCCGGCGGCGGCGTGCTGGTCGAGGCGGGCGCCGCGCCGCGGCTGGTCGCCAACCTGATCTCCGGCAACGGCCGGGGTCCCGGCGCTCCGCCGCGCCCCGGCATCGAGCTGCGCGCCGGCGCGCCGGCCGAGCTGATCGACAACCGCTTCGTGGGCAACGGCGGCGGCGTGCTGCTCGGGGCCCCTGAGCGCGGCGACGAGATCTTCGCCTGGAACTCCTTCGCCGGCCTCGGCCGCGCCGAGGCCGTCCGCGCGGTCGCGGCGCCGGCGGCCGTCGCGCCGGCCACGACCACGCCGGCCGGAGCGGGACGGACTCCGTGATGCTGACCGCGCAGCAGGTGGACCGCTTCGAGATCCGCGACTTCCTCGGCCGCGGCGCGATCGGCGACGTCTACCTCGCCTGGGACCCGCGCGCCGGCCGGGAGGTGGCGCTCAAGGTGGTGCGCGCCAACCGCACCGATCCGGACATGCTGGAGGCCGAGAAGAACGGCGTCGCGCTCCAGGAGCAGCTCTCGCGCGTGGCGCCGCAGGTGGCGGCGGTCTACGAGCAGGGGGAGGACGGCGACCTGTTCTGGGTGGCGATGGAGTACGTGGCCGGCACCGACCTGTCGCGGCGGCTCGCCCGCGGCCCGCTCCCCGAGGACAAGGCCGCCTCGATCGCCTGCCAGCTCTGCGACATGCTGGAGGCCTGCCACAACTTCTCGGCCGAGATCGGCGGCCGCAAGGTCTACGGCATCATCCACGGCGACATCAAGCCGGAGAACATCCGCCTCCAGGACGACGATCGCGTGCGGGTGCTCGACTTCGGCATCGCCAAGCTGCTGTCGCAGACCCGGAAGTTCACCGTCAACCTCTTCGGCAGCCTCCCCTACACGCCCCCCGAGCGGCTCGACCGCGGCGGCGTCGACCGCCACTCCGACCTCTGGGCCGTCGGCGTCGTCCTCTTCCTGATGGTGGCCGGCTACCCCCCCTACGACGGCGACGACCCCGAGGCGGTGGAAGGGAAGATCCGCCGCGGCGATCCGCCGGCGCCGCTGCCGGAGGGGGTGGCTCCGGGGCTGCGGCGGATCATCGGCCGGAGCCTCGAGTTCCAGGTCGCCCAGCGCTACGCCACCGCCGCCGGCATGAAGGCCGACCTCGACGCCTGGCTCGAGGGCAAGCCGCTGCCGAGCGAGGCACCGCGCCCTACGGTTCCGGGCGAGGATCTGAGCGCTACCCGCCGTACCTCCCGGCCGCTCGACGACTCGGGGATTTCGGAGACCCGCAGAACCACCCCGCGCGATGCCGCGCTCGACGCTACCCGCCGCACGGGACCGCTGCCGGCAGCCGCGGTTGGTCCAGCGGCTGCCCCGCCGGCAATGCAGGTGGCAGAGGCGAGCGAGCCGCCGCCGGCGCCACCGCCGACCCGCCGCCGGCGCTTCGCGATGCGCGGCGCCGGGCTCACCTTCCTGCTCGTGGGCTCGCTGCTGGTCGCCTCCCAGATCTGGGTGCGAAGCGAGGCGGCGGCGATGCAGCACGACCTCGCGACCCAGACGGCTCCCGATCTCGACGACCTCTGGGGGCGCTACCGCAAGCTGGCGCCGTTCCGCCTCCTCCCCGGCTCGGGGCTCGGCGACGTGCACGACGAGCTGCGCAGCGCCCTGCTGAAGTCCTCCGACCGCATCCTCAACAGCTACCGGGGGGACGATCCGAGCACCACCCAGAAGGGGTGGCAGAAGGCGCACGACCGGCTGCAGGCGGCGGTCGACCTCGACTACCACGACCGCCCGACGCGGGCGAAGCTGCTCTACACCCAAGGGCAGATCGACCGCATCGACTCGCAGCCGCTGCGGGCGCGCGGCCAGAAGAACGAGGCGAAGGGGAAGATCCGCGACGCCGTCGACGAGTTCCAGGACGCCGCGAAGCTGGCGCCCGACTGGCCCGACCCCTTCCTCGGCCTGGCGCGGGTCTACGCCTACGAGCAGCCCGATCTCAAGCAGCTCGAGGCCGCCCTCGCCGAGCTCGAGAAGCGCGGCTATCCGCAGGGTCGGCGCGAGAAGGCGATGCTCGCCGACGGCTACCACGCCCAGGCCGAGCAGCTCCTGGCGCAATCGCAGGCGGCGCGCGGGACCGACCAGGAAACCGAGCTGCTGGAGAAGGCCCGCGACGCCTTCACCCAGACGATCGGCCTCTATCGCGACGCCGGCGGCTTCGCCGATTCCAAAAAGAACATGGACACCTCCGCGCAAGAGCTCCGCGGCATCCTCAGCCGCCTCGAAGAGCTGGGCATCTGGTGACGCCGGTGATTTCATGGCCGTGACCCGCAGCACCGCCGCCGACCGCCGGCAGCAGGAGGCCTCGACGGCGCGCCGCGACCCGGCGTTCCCCGTCCAGGGGCTCCCCGGCGATCCGGCCCCCGGCGGGCGCAATACCGAGGCCCTGCTGCTCGCCGCCGCCGCCCTCGTCGTCCTCCTCGGCCTGGCGCTCGCCTACCTCGCGATGGTGAAGACTTTCGCCGAGGTGGAGCCGAAGCTCGCGTCCGGCGAGGTGGTCAACCTCAACGACCTGCGCAACGCGGACCAGCTCACCTCGGCGCTCGACGTCTTCAACGGCTCGGCCGAGCGGTCGTTCGCCGCCGAGGCGATCTGGAAGCGGGCGCACCAGGGGGACCTGCCGAACGTCGGCGAGATCGAGCGCATCCGCATCTCCTCCGCCGCCATCGAGGGGGACCGCCGGCTCACCAGCCTGCGCGAGCGGCTCGACGCGCGGCGCCAGGCGGGGGTCCAGGGGGAGGTCTCGATCCCCCTTTTCTCGCTCCAGCAGCTCCGCATCGTCAAGACCCGGCTGGTGGTGCGCACGCCGCCGGAGTTCCGCTCCTCCTTCTGGCTCTGGACCGCGCTCTTCCTGCTCGCCTTCGCCGCCGTCCACATCGCCTTCCGCTTCTGGCGCTTCGGCGGCGATCCGCTGATCCTGCCGGCGCTGCTGCTGCTCACCGGCCTCGGCCTCGCGATGATGGTCACCGTCCGTGATCCGTTGCGCGACCTGCCGCTCTACCGCGGCTTCGCTCAGGGGGTGCTGGCCGGCCTCGCCCTGCTGCTCGCCGCCAGCCGGATCGACTTCGAGCGCTCGCCGCTCCGGCGGATGAGCTACGTCCCGCTGTTCGCGGCCTTCCTGCTCTCGGTCGTCCTGATCCTCTTCGGCAGCGGCCCGGGGGGGAGCGACGCCAAGGTCAACCTGCTCGGCTGGCAGCCGGTGGAGGCGATCAAGATCCTGGTGATCCTCTTCCTGGCCGGCTACTTCTGCGACCGCTGGGAGTTCCTGCGCGAGATCGCCGAGACCCGCGCCGGCCTGCCGGCGAAGCTGCGGATCCCGAAGCTCGAATACCTGCTGCCGCCGCTGGTCGCGATCGGCCTGGTGCTCGTCTTCTTCTTCCTCCAGAAGGATCTGGGGCCGGCGCTGATCCTCGCCTTCCTCTTCCTCACCCTCTACTGCGTGGCCCGCGGCAAGCCGTGGATGGCGCTGGTGGGCACCGCCCTGCTCACGATCGCCTTTGCGGTGGCTTACAAGATCGGCTATCCGGTGACGGTGAGCGGCCGGCTCAACATGTGGCTGTCACCCTGGGACAACGCCTTCCGCGGCGGCGACCACCTGGCGCAAGGGCTCTGGTCGCTGGCCGGCGGCGCCCTGACCGGCACCGGCCTGGGGCTGGGGCAGCCGCAGCGGGTGCCCGAGATCCACACCGACCTGGTGCTGGCGGCGGTCGGCGAGCAGCTCGGCTTCCTCGGCCTGCTCGCCGTCGTGGCCCTCTACGCGCTGCTGGTCTGGCGCGGCTTCCGCGCCGCCTTCCGCTCCGGCGCCACCTACAGCTTCTTCCTCGCCCTGGGCCTCGCGGTGCTGATCGGCATCCAGATCCTGCTGATCGGCGGCGGCATCCTCGGCGTGCTGCCGCTCTCGGGGGTGGTCTCGCCGTTCCTCAGCTCCGGCCGCACGGCGATGCTCGCCAACTTCCTGATCTTCGGGATCATCCTCGGCATTTCCGCCCGCGCCGTTCCCTCGGAAGCCGCCACCACCCGCCGCTTCCAGGGGGCCGCCCGCTGGGCCGGCTTGGCGCTCGCCGCCGTGCTCGCCGCCATCGTGCTCAAGGCGGCGCAGGTGCAGGTGGTGCAGCCCGACCGCTTCCTCACCCGCGGCGCGCTGACGCTGCAAGGGGACGGCTACCGCCGCTTCGAGTACAACCCGCGCCTGGTCGACATCGCCCAGAGCATCCCGCGCGGCGACATCGTCGACCGCAACGGCGTGCTGCTCGCCACCAGCGATCCGGCCCAGATCGAGAAGAACCGCGCCGTGCTCGAGCGGCTGGGCGCGACGCTGCCGGCAACCACCGACCGGCCTGCGACGGGGACGCCGCGCGGCGAGCGCTTCTACCCCTTCGGGGGCCGCACCTTCCACCTGCTGGGGGACCTCAACTCGCGCACCAACTGGGCGGCGAAGAACACCTCCTACGCCGAGCGCGACTCCAGCATTCTCCTCCAGGGGTACGACGACTTCGCCGGCGCGGCCGACGTCAAACAGCCCGACGGCCGGACCACCCGCGAGCTTCAGCGCGACTACACCGAGCTGGTCCCCCTGCTCCGCCACCGCTGGCAGCCCGACCACCCGGCGGTCCAGCGGATCCTCGCCGGCGACCGCACGCTACGGATGACCATCGACGTGCGGCTGCAACTGAGGACGGCCGACATCCTGGCGAAGTACGCCGCGCAGGGGGGCTTCGGCGGCGCCGCCGTGGTGCTCGACCCGGCCAGCGGCGACCTCCTCGCCTCGGTGAGCTACCCCTGGCCGGCGCAACTGCCGGTGCAGGCCGCCGGCGATTCCGCCGGCGCCAGAACGGCCGGCGCCGCCGCCCTGCCGACGCTGATCGACCGCGCCCGCTACGGGATCTACCCGCCGGGCTCGACCTTCAAGATCGTCACCGCCATGGCCGCCCTGCGCAAGGATCCGCGGCTGGCGAGCCAGCCTTACACCTGCAAGCTCCTCGAGGGCGGGCGGGTCGGCAACTACGTGAAGGGGTGGGGGAAGGCGATCCGCGACGATCCCACCGACCGAGTACCTCACGGCGAGGTGAACCTGGAGAAGGGGATCGTGGTCTCCTGCAACGCCTACTTCGCCCAGCTCGGCACCTACGCCGTCGGCCCCGAGGCGCTGCTCGACACCGCCAAGACGCTGGGCATCTCGGTGGCCCGGCCGAACACGGCGAAGCAGCTCAAGGATGCGCTCCCCCAGGCCTCCTACGGCCAGGGGCAGGTGGTGGCGACCCCATTCCAGATGGCGCGGGTGGCGGCGACGGTCGCCGCCGGCGGCGCGTCTCCCGAGGGGCACTGGACGATGAACGGCGGGGCCGCCGCCGGCAACCGCCGCGGCGCTCCGCCGGCGCGCGTGCTGGAACCGGCCCTGGCGGCGACGCTCGGCCACGCCATGCGGCGGGTGGTGACGGAGGGGACCGGCGCCCGCTACCTCGCCGGCATCGCCCCCGCCATCGCCGGCAAGACCGGCACCGCCGAGGTCCAGGATAAGGCGTCGCACTCCTGGTTCATCGGCTACGCGCCGTACGAGACCGCGGGGCGGCGGATCGCCTTCGGCGTCATCATCGAGCACGGCGGCTACGGCGGCCGCCTCGCCGCCCCGGCCGCGGGCGAGATCGTGCAGGCCGCCGCCCAGCTCGGTATCCTTTCCGGAGGAGCACCATGAACGACATGTTGGGGAAGATGCGCGACCTGCTGAAGCCCTGGATGAAGGGGACCTCGCCGCTGGAGATCCGCCGGGCGATCCTCGACGACGTCGAGGATCACGTCGTCGCCGTCGGCGACGGCAAGCGGATCTTCCCGTACAACCTGCTGCGGGTCCACCTCCTGGTCGCCGAGCCCGACGAGCGCGTCCGCTTCGAGGCCGTCGTCCGCGAAGGGTGGGACCTGCGGCGCGAGATCGGCGAGCGCCTCGCCGCCCGCGGCTGCCCGCTGCCGCAGGGGGTGGACGTCGAGGCCGCCTTCGACGAGGAATCCCACCCCCGCTTCGGCGATCGCCGGTTCTACGTCGAGTACCTCAACCGCGAGGTGCCCGCCACCGTGGCGGAGACGCCCCTGGCCGCGCTCGCCGGCGCGGCGTGCCCCACCCTGGAGCTGACGGTGCTCAAGGGGACGGCGACGCAGCGCGTCTACGTCCACGAGGGGCCCCGCGTCTACCTCGGCCGGCTGGAGGAGGTCGTCGATCCCGACGGCCGGGTCCGCCGGCGCAACGACGTCGCCTTCCTGGAGGCCGGCGAGATCAACTCCACGGTCTCGCGCGAGCACGCCCGCATCGCCTGGGACACCGAGAGCGGCGGCTACTGGCTGCGCGCCGAGCAGAACGCCTCCGGCACCCGCATCTACCGCGGCGGCCGGACGATCGACGTCAGCGCCCACGACCGCCGGGGCGTCCGCGTGCAGCCGGGCGACGAGATCTATCTCGGCCGCGCCGCCGTCAAGGTCGGGATGCGGGAGTAGCTCTACTTTGTCAGATTGGCCTTGGCTGTGGCGCTGGCCCTCATCACCCCGGCCCTCTTCTCCCGTCCCCTCCCACCCTCCCTCACCGGGAGAAGAGGGAGAAACCCCTTCGGGGCTGTTTGAGGGCGGGGGTTCCCCTCTCCCTGTG
>DASWQX010000156.1:0-1553 GCA_036403495.1 Thermoanaerobaculia bacterium | reverse complement strand
TGGTCAGGCCGAAGGTCAGCCAGGGCGGCACCAGCTTGTCGCGCACCGCCGCCAGCTCCTCCCCCGGCAGGATCTGGAACTTGATCTCCAGCTCCCAGCCGCCGCCGGGCGCCTCGTGAACCTTGAAGGGCACGGCCTCGTCGCGCATCATCGACTGGATGTAGTTCGGCAGCTTCTTGAACGCCGCGATGTCCCCCATCGCGTCCTCCGGCTTGTTGACCAGGTGCCGCAGGTCCTTGCGGTCGCGGGTCGGCCCGTAGGCCTCGAACACGGCGCGCGCCTCCGGCGTCATCTTCAGGTCGGTCAGCGTCGGACCCATGTCCTTCAGCGTCTTGCGGAGGTCCTCGAGCCGCTGGCGGTCGTCGCCGCAGACGATCAGGTCGGCGTAGTGCTTCTGGGCGAACTCGGTGCCCCAGAACTTGATCTCGTCGCGCGCCCGCGCCTCGACCACGCCCCCCTCGGTGAGCACCGCCCAGAAGTTGCGGACCATCTCCGGATGGAGCTGGATGATCCGGCGCACCCCCAGCCGGCTCCCCCGCTCCTCGCTGCTGGTGCCCAGGAAGAGCACCGAATGCTCCAGCGGCACGCCACTCTTCTTGAGGTCGATCATCGCCAGCATCTGGGCGATGGCGACGCTCTTCATGTCGAAGACGCCGCGGCCGTAGATCCAGGGCATCTGGATCCGCGCCTCGAACGGCGGCGAGAACCACTCCTTGGGATCGACCGCCGAGACGTCGATGTGGTTGTGCAGCACCAGCGGCCGCGAGTCCTTGCCGACCAACCAGGCGTAGAGGTTCGCCTTGCGCGGGCCGACCTTCTCGATGCGGTAGGGGATGCCGGCCGCCTGGAACTGGCGAGCGAGGAACTCGGCCCCTTTGACCTCGTCGCCCGTCGTCTCGCTGGTGTCGATCTGGCAGTACTTCTGGAGGAGCTTCACCTCCGGCAGGTTGGCGTAGTCGCGGCGCATCCACTCCTCGGTCTGCCGGCTGCGCAGGGGAGCGTCGAGGAATTTGACGACTCCCCAGGTGAGCGCTCCCACCAGGACGAGGCTGCCATAGAGGGCGATCCGCGCGGCCCGCCGCCGCCGGGCTTCAAGTTTTTGAAGGATCATGAGATCCGCGATGATAAACCGGACGCCGGCTGTTGTGTATGCTCCGCTCGAATCATGAGGACTCCCGGGAAGATCCGATGACCGCCCACGCCGCGGCGACCGCGGAAAAGCCGCCGCGACTTCTGCGGATACCGCCGCTCCGGCTCCTGCTGCTCCTGGCCGGCGTGGTCGCCTGCCTGCGCTACCTGTTCGCCGAGATCTCCCGCCTGAAGGGGGGGCTCGGCTTTCCGCTGGACGACAGTTGGATTCATCTGCAGTTCGCTCGCAATCTCGCGCATGGCGCCGGGCTCTCCTACAACCCCGGCGACCTGGTGACCGGCTCGACGGCGCCGCTCTGGACCGCCCTCCTCTCGCTCCTCTTCCTGCTCCCCGGGAACGTCGTGCTCTGGACGCAGCTCCTCGGTATCGCCCTCTACCTCGCCGGCATCGACGCCACCTGGCG
>DASWQX010000155.1:0-2708 GCA_036403495.1 Thermoanaerobaculia bacterium | reverse complement strand
GGCCGCCCTGGGCCGGAACAGGGCGGCCACACAGGGCCGCCCCTACAGAATTCGTCAGCGGCCGTGGCCCGCCCGCGGCAACAGCGTCAAGCGGCCGCCGGCCGGCAGGTTGGCGCGGTCGTCCACGCCCCCCGCCGCGAGCCAAATATAGCGCAGCGCCAGGGTGACGTCGGTCACCGCGTGGCTGAAGGAGACCGAGGCCACCCCGAACGCCGTCGAGCGGTCGTCGAAGCGGCCGAGCCCCGAGGCGAAATCGATCCGCCGGTACTCGCCGCCGATCGCCGGATAGAGCTCGCGCCCGCGCTTCAGCGCCGCGTCTACGAGCGGCGAGAGGTCCCGGCCGGCGTCGAGGGTGGGCATCAGGCCGTAGAAGACCAGGGGGAAGCGGGGCTCGGCCGTCTCGGCGTAGCGGAGATAGTCGACGAAATAGCGCCGCTCCTCCGGATCGTCCCCCGAAGCGGCGAGCGGATTGTTGGCGTCCGCCACGTAGTGCGACACCACGCCCAAGCGGCGGACGATCTCCTCGAACGGCTTGTGGGCGCGGATCGCCTTCACCGCCGCCTCGGCCTCCTCGGCGATCACGCGGTCGAGCCGCCCCGTGCCGTCCGGGTTCTTCATGTGGCGGGAGGAGTCCGTATCGGCGAACGGCGCCTCGACCCCCTCGTCGAAGGCGCGCCGGTGCTTCTCGATCTGCCGCGCGAGGTCCGGGGGAACGAGCCGCGCCGCCTCCCGCCCGATCACCCCCTGCGTTGCCGGCGTCCACGCCGCCGCCGGGCCCGCCCAGACGAGCAGGGACACCACACCCAGGGTCCAGCGGACATGCCGTCGCTCGTTCATTTCCGGCCTATTCTAGACGCGAACCCGGCCGCGCCACTTTTTCCGCCAAGGGCAGGGAGGAGAGACCCGTGACTCAGCCGACCAAGCCCGAGCCGATCAAGCCGGTCCACCGCCTCGACGTCACCGGCGCCCTCTGCCCGCTGCCCATCCTCCTCGCCGCGCGCGAGATGCGGAAGCTCCGCGCCGGCGACCTCCTGGAAGTCACCGGCGACGACCCCGGCATCCGCGAGGACATGCCCGTCTGGTGCGAGCGCGCCGGCCACCGCCTCCTGGAGATGGAGGAGGGTGAGCCTGGCCGCATCCGCTCCCTGGTGGAGAAGGGGGCGCCGCGGGAGATGCCGCTACGGGTGCGCTCCTGACGCTGATGTGGGAGGGATTGGGGAATGGTGCCGCGGTAAGGAATTGAACCGCGGGCACCGTGAGCTCAGTCTCGTTCCCCTGAATTCAGGAGTCCTGGCGCTTGGCCGCCAACGCGGTCAGTGTGTATCCCAACTGGTCTGACCGCATTTAGTCACGTTTCGCAGGTCAAAACCATTTGTAGTAACCCCAATACAGCCACTGCCGCCGTCAACCTGAACCTGGCTCATCAGGTAAGGGGTAAGATCTACAAGCGTCTCTTTCACCACGAACATTTTCTTTCCTTGCAATTTTTTATTCACCGTGTCTCCTTGATGAAACCTAGGGAGTATCCCCTCTTCCATTCTACCAAAACGTTCTGAGTGTCATCAACCTACATCCTAGGGCTTGGTGAAGAAGGTCACCGTCCCGGTGCCGAGGTTGCCGGTGCTCTTCTGCACCGCGGTGACGGCCGCCTGGTAGAAGCCCGGAGCCTTCATCTCGAACGATCCCTGAAAGATGCTGGGGTCCTGGAGCACCCGGAAGCCGACGGGTGCCGGGGGGGCTCCCGACCCGATCCGCTCGACGGCCGCGGTCACCACGAAATCCTCGGGGATCCAGGCCAAGCCCTTGCCGATCGGACAGCCGCACATCATGGTGACGTTGACGACGAACGACACCGACGCGGGAGCTTTTGCATATTCCAGATGGGTGGGCGGCTGCTGGACCTGAACGATCAGCCCGGGGAGCTCGACGACGAAGCCCGGCCCCTGCGTGATCGGCTGCCCCGGGACGGCCCAGGTGTAGGTCACCAGCCGCTGCGCGGACTGCAGGCCGCCCAGCGGTCCGTAGACCTCGACCTCGAGCAGCGTGGGCTGGGTGATCGGGAGATTGACGGTGAGGCCGGAGGTCGTGGGTCCCGGCACCAGCCACTGCACGAGCGGCGGAGTCCCGGGCGTCACGACCGCGGACCGCGAGGCGCTCGGGACATAATTCTGTTGCAGCGTGCCGGAGTCCGGCCCCTGGACCCGGCCACCGTCCAGCCAGCGGCCGGTGCGCGCGTCGCGGACCGTCACCTCCGCGCCGCCGATGTCGTCGGCCAGGAACTTCCCGCCGTTCGCCTGCACCCGGATCAGCATGGGCGTCGTCGTAGCCATAGGATCTCCTTCAAGTTTGGCCGAGAAGTCTACTGGAGAATGCGGTGAGGGGAGCCGGGGGCGCGGTGGGCCTTGCCAAGCTTCTCCAATTCTACTTTGCCAGATTCACCTTGGCTTTGGCGTTGGCCCTCATCACCCCGGCCCTCTTCTCCCGTCCTCTCACACCCTCCCTCACGGGGAGAAGAGGGAGAAAAGCAAAGAGAAAAAAAGCCTGGATCATGAGGGGTGGGGGTTCCCCTCTCCCTGTGAGGGAGGGGGGCGGGGGAAGGGAGAGGGGCCAGGGGCATAGGCGCTAACTTACGTCTATAGGGTACCAGGTTCTATAATCTGGTACCCATGGACATCATGCCGATTCTTCAAGAGCAGTGGAAATCTCTT
>DASWQX010000154.1:0-6746 GCA_036403495.1 Thermoanaerobaculia bacterium | reverse complement strand
CGATTTCGCCGTATCTCCCGCGACGGCGCCCTGTCTCCCGGGACGGCGGGTCATCTCCCGCGACGGCGGCCTGACGCCGCTCCGCCGGGCCGTCTCCGCGGAGATTCCGCCATCTCCCGAGACGGCGGCCGGTCTCCCTTTCCGTCGTCCTGCCGCCGCTCCGGCGGACCGTCTCCGCGGAAATCGCCGCATCTCCCCAGACGGCAGCCTGTCTCCCCAGACGGCAGCCTGTCTCCCGCGACGGCGGTCTGTCTCCCGCGACGGCAGCTTGGCGCTGCTCCGGCAGCCCGTCTCCGCCGGCTTCGCGCCATCTCCGTGGACATTGCGCCGTCTCCCTCGACATCGCGCCATCTCCGCCGGCATCGCGCCGTCTCCCGTGACGGTGGCCTGTCTCCGCCGGCATTTCCCTGCCGCGGCTCCGCCACGCCGTCTCCCGCGACATCGGCTTGCCTCCGCTTCCGTCGCCCCGGAGTACTATGGGGGGCGACGAAAGGGGTGCGGCGATGACCTGGATGATCTACGGAGCCAACGGCTACACGGGAGAGCTGGTGGCGCGCGAGGCGGTGCGGAGAGGGCTGTCGCCGGTCCTGGCCGGCCGCAACGCGGAGGCCGTGAAGCGGCTGGCCGGCGAGCTGGGGCTGCCGAGCCGAGCCTTCTCGCTCGCTGATCCGCAGGGGACGGCGGCGGAGCTCTACGGCGTCAAGGCCGTGCTCCACTGCGCCGGCCCCTTCGTCCACACCAGCCAGCCGATGGTCGCGGCCTGCCTGGCGACCGGCGCCAACTACCTGGACATCACCGGCGAGATCCCGGTCTTCGAGGCGATCCTGGCCCGCGGCGAGGCGGCGCGCAAGGCGGGGGTCGCGCTGATCCCCGGCGTCGGCTTCGACGTGGTGCCCAGCGACTGCCTCGCCGCCCGCCTCGCCCGCGCCCTGCCGGGAGCGATCCAGCTCGTCCTCGCCTTCTACCCCGAGCGCGGCGCCCTCAGCCGGGGGACCCTGAAGACGATGATCGAGAGCCTGCCGCACGCCGGAGCGATCCGGCGGGACGGCCGGATCGTGCCGGTGCCGATCGCCTGGGACGCCCGCGACGTCGACTTCGGCGGCGCCGCCGGCCGGCGCTGGGCGATGACCATCCCCTGGGGCGACGTCTCCACCGCGTTCCATTCGACCGGCATCCCCAACATCCGCGTTTACTCGGGGACGCCGCCCAAGACGATCCGGCTCTTGAAGCGTCTCTCCCCCCTCCTCCCCCTCGCCGGCTGGGGACCGTTCAAGCGCGCGGCTCAAAGGTGGGTCGAGCGCAAGGTGACCGGCCCCTCGGAGGAGGTGCGGCAGAGCGCCCGGGTCTATCTCTGGGGCGAGGTGAAGGACGCCGCCGGCCGCGTGGTCACGGCCACTCTGGAAACGCCGGAGAGCTACCACTTCACCGCCGTCGCGGCGGTCGAGAGCGCCGAGCGGGCTGCGCAGGGCAAGGTGCCGCCCGGGGCCTGGACGCCGTCGAAGGCGTTCGGCGCCGACTTCGTCACCGAGCTTCCCGGCGTGGTGGCCAGCGAGCCGGCGGGGGCCGGCGTGAGTTACTAGAAACTCGACACGGACGAACACGGACGAACACAGACCTGCACGGACGTCAGGGGCGCTGTCCGTGCAAGTCGGTGTTCGTCCGTGTCAGTCCGCGTTCCGCTCTTCCTCGTCGTCGAAGGGGAAGGTTGCCGAGCCGCTGATCCAGTCGGTGAGCGTGCGGCCGCCGGGCGCCACGAGCAGCGGCAGCCCGGCCAGCGCGAAGGTCAGCAGGCCGCCCAGCCAGCGGCGCACCGTCTGATCGAAGGTCAGCGGCTCGCCGTCGCGGTTGTGAGACGTGATCGCTGCCCAGGCCATGCCCGGCGTGTGCCCCCAGAAGGCGAGGGGGAGCACGGTGTAGAGGAACGAGAACGAGAGGAGAAGGGCGCCGAAGGCGGGCACCTCGCGGAGCTCGGGCTGTACCCCCATCCCCCGGCAGCCGAGGAGGGCCAGCACCGCGACGGCGGCGTGGACGACGAGGTCGGCGAGCCCGGCGGCGGCGCGCCTCCCCGGACCGGCGTACTCGCCGCGGGGCGCGGGCTCTTCGGCGGTCCGCGGTGGCACGGCCGCGGCGACCGGCACCGGTCCGGGGCGCGCCGTGCGCGTCGTCTCGTGGGAGCGCTCGGCCGCAGGCGCCGGCCGGCGAGGCTCGGGCGCGGACCGCTGCGGGCGCATCGGCGGCTCGTCCGGCTCGTCGTCGGAGCCGGGCGCGGACAGCGGGAGGTCGAAGAGCATCGGCTCCTCGGGTTCGTTCGGCTTGCCCGGGCGTCGCATCAGCGGTACGGCAGGTACTTGACGTAAATCCGGTACAGCAGGTCTTTCGGCCGCTCCTGGTAGGTCTGGGCGAACACGTAGTGCCGCTTCAGTAGCTCGTCGCCGGGCTGGAGGGCGACCGCCTCCTTGAGGCCGGCGGCGGCCTTCTCGACATCCATCCGCTGCAAGTCGCGCACGGCCAGATCGTAATAGCAGTCGATCATCATCTGCGTGATGTCGCGGTTGGCCGGCTCGGCGGTGTGCCGCCGCCAGAGCTGGGGGAGGAGGCGTTCCCACTCGTGCTGATGGAAGAGGTCGATCTCATTGGAGAGCGGCGCGAGCGTCTTGCGGGTCTCCCCGAGGAGCCTGGCGTCGTCGCCGCCGAGCTTGGCGAGCGAGTCCGCCTGCTCCAGGCGGAGGAGGGCCTTGAAGAAGCTCTGCTCGCCGAGCGCCTGGCGGGCCGCGGCGAGGAAGGTCTCTCGCCGCGCCTGCGCATCCGGCGTGAGGGGGGGCGCGGGCTCGCCGTTCGCGCCCGGAGCCCCCGGCGCTCCCGCGGCCGCGGTGCCGGTGGCGCCAGCGCCCGCCGCTCCCACGGCGCCCGTGCCGCCGGCGCCGCCCCACTGCGCGATCAACGCCTGGGCCTTGGCATAGTGAGGATCGTTCGCCGGGATGCGCTTGAGCTGGCCGATCGCGGTGGTGGCGCGGCCGGCCTTGTAGAGCCGCTCGGCGCGGGAGATCGGATCCGAGGCCGCCTTCGCGGAGGGGGCCGGGGCCGGCGCCTCCTCCTTCGAGTTCGGAAAGATCTGGTCGCGGTTCTGGAAGAAGTAGAACGCGCCGGCCAAGGCGAGCAGCAGCACGGCGCCGCCCACCAGCAGGAACAGGCGGCGGGCACGCCCCTTGTCGCGCCGCCCCGCGCCGGCCGGCACCTTGAGGGGCCAGCGCTCGACGGGCGCCGCCTCGCCCGGGGGCTCCGGCGGCACCAGGATCTCTTCCTGGAGGTCGTGCGTTCCGGTCCCGATCTTGCGGGCGGGAGGTGGGGGCGTGGGGAGGGGGGGCTCGGCGAGGCCTCCGGCGAGGCCGCCGATGCCGGCGAGCGGGTCGCGCGGCGTCGCCGTCCGCGGCGCCGGCACGGTCCCGGTGTCGATCTGCTGCAGGTACTCGCGGGCGGCGAAGTAGCCGGGCTGGATCTCGAGCACGCGCAGGAACGACCGCCGGGCGGCCGCGGTGTCGCCGGACTCCAGCCGGGCGACGGCGTCGTGGAAGATCTCCTCGGCCTGGCGCTCGCTCTCGGCCTTCAGCTTGCGGGCGGACTCGATGCGGCGCGACGCCTCCTGGTGATCGATGTCGATCAGGAAGATGCGCGACCAGGAATCGATCGCCCCCTGCGGATCGCCGGCGTCATAGGCGGCCTGCCCCTCGTCGAGCAGCTCGCGGATGCGGCGGTCGCTCTCGGAGTCGCCGCCGCCCACGGCTAGGCTGACGGGCATCGCGCCGGTCTTCAGCGGCGAGGGGATCTTCAGCGGCTTGGCGGGCGTGACGCCGGCGCCGGCGATTCCAGCGGCGCCGCCGGCGCGGAGGCGGTCGAGCTCGACGATCCCCGGATGGGTGGGGTCGAGGGCGCGGGCCTTGTCGAGGAGGCGGGCGGTCTCGGCGGCGTCGCCCGCTTGCAGCGCCGCTCGCGCCGAGGCGAGGAACTTGAGCACGTAGGGCTCGGCCTCCATCGCCTCCTGCGCGCCGGCGACCAGGCGCTGGAGCTCCGGATCGGCCATCACCGCGGCATGGTCGCGCTGGGCGGCGGCCATCAGCTCCGGGAAGCGGCGCTGCTCGGAGAGCGACTTCAGTTGGGCGCGCAGGCCGCCGCTCCCCGCGCTTCCGTGGTCGGGCAGCGCGTCGGGGAGGTCGAGGCTCAGGCCGTCGAGGTCGGCGAACGGATCGACCAGGGAGTCCGCCATGGCGAGGTCGGCGACGCTGACCGGCCCGGTCGTCGAGCGCAGCCTTTCCTGGAGGCGCTGGGCGGGCTGGAACTGGGGGTCCATCCGCAGCACAAAGTCGCAGCCGAGGAGGGCCTCCTGGCGATTGCCGTCGCGGGCCAGCTCCAACGTTTGGTCGAAGGTGCTGAGGATCCGCTGCTGGACGTCGGACGAAAGCGCAGGGTTACCGGAGTAGCTCATCGCGGGGAAATTGATCTTTGCTGATTCTCGAAAATCGAGCCGTATCGTAGCAGACGATCCGGCCGGCGTCCAACGCTATGCTCAGCGTCCATGCCGCCCCTCCCGCTCCCTCTCGAATGCGTCCCCAATCTCAGCGAGGGGGGGCGCCCGGAGGTGGTGGCGCGGCTGGCCGCGGCCGCCGCGTCGGCGCCGGGAGCGCGGCTGCTCGACGTCTCGTCCGATCCCGACCACAACCGCACGGTGCTGACCCTGGCGGGCGACCCGGAGGGACTCCACCTGGCGCTCCTGGCGCTCTACGAAGCGGCCCTCGCCGGCATCGACCTCGGCGCGCACCAGGGGGTCCATCCGCGGCTGGGAGCGGTGGACGTGGTGCCGTTCGTGCCCCTGGGCGATACTCCGATGGCGGTAGCGGTGGCGGCAGCCCGGCGCTTGGCGGAGGAGGTGGCGCGGCGTTTCCAGATCCCGGTCTACCTCTACGAGCAGGCCGCGGCGAGGCCGGAGCGGACGAGTCTCGCGGCGATCCGGAGAGGCGGTTTCGAGGGGCTGGCGGCGAAGCTCGCGGACCCCGTCTGGGCGCCCGACTTCGGACCGGCGCGGGCGCACCCCACGGCCGGCGCCACGGTCATCGGCGCGCGCTTCTTCCTGATCGCCTTCAACGCCGTGCTCGCCACCGCCGACCTCGCCGTCGCCCGCGCCATTGCGAGGCGGGTGCGGGAGTCGGCCGGAGGGCTGCCGGCCCTGCGCGCGATGGGAGTCCCTCTCGCCAGCCGCGGCCTCGCCCAGGTCAGCATGAACCTTGTTGATTACCGGCGGACGCCGCCGGCCCGCGCCCTGGCGGCCGTGGAGGCGGCAGCGGCGGCGCTGGGAACCGGGGTGGTCGAGACCGAGATCGTCGGCCTGGTGCCGGCCGCGGCGATCGCGGGGGTTTCCTGGAAGGACCTGAAGCTGCCGGCGCCGTTTCCGATCCTGGAGGAGCGGCTGCTGATGTAGGGCGCGCTATGCACGCCGTTTACCGCTGATTGCTTACAGCCGGGCATCCTGCCGTTGGGCGGCGCCTTCCCAGTCCAGGATCTTCCCATCCGCCGTCAAGAGGCGGTCGCCTCGGACCAGAGCCGTCGAGGTGATCAAGCGGTCGGCGGGGTCACCATGAAAACCCTCGAGCGTGGCGGCGGTGATCCCGATCTCACCGTCCACGGCGACCTCGCGAAGCCCTGCCGACAGCAGATCCTGACGCCATAGATGGGTCGGTATGTCGAGTTTGAGGCGCCCCTTCTCGATCAGCATCCCGGTTTCCCAAAAGGAAATCGCCGACACGGCGAGCTCGCCCGCTCGGTGTGCCTCATCGATCGCCCTCCTGGCCGTGGTGCCCAACCGCGGGTCTGCGCTGTCGAGCCAGAGCAGGACGTGGGTGTCGAGGAGAATCAACGCTCGGCGTCCCAGGCCTCGCCGATCGGAGCCACGACATCGCCGCGAATCTTCAAGGAGTCACGGTGGCGGCCGTAAAGGGAGGTGGACGGGTCGGGATAAGGAGACAGCATGGATACGGGCTTCCCGCTCTTGGTGATCACCAACTGCTCACCGCTCTCGGTGACCTCGTCCATCAACTGAAGACAGCGGGTCTTGAACTCTGAAGCCTCGATGGTACGCATGGATCCTCCCCGGCCATCCTTCACCAGGGTCAGCACCCTAGTCAAGGCCTTCCAGCGGCAATTCCGCGGTCAGTCCGCTCGCAGCGCGGCCAGCAGCCGGTGGGGCATCCCCTCGAAGAAGCCGGAGGACATCGTCACCAGGATGCTGCCGTCGCGGGCCTCGTCGAGGGCGTGGCGCAGGAGGTCGGCGTTGTCGGCGCAGAGGTCGGCGGGGATGCCGTCGGCCTTCAGGGTGGCGGCGAGGGCGCCGAAGTCGAGGCGCTCCTCGGCGGCGAGGCGGCCGTTGTGGAAGGTGGGGGCGAAGAGCACGCGGTCGGCGCCGGCGAAGGCCTGGCGGTAGGGCTCGAAGAAGAAGCGGCGGCCGGCGGTGAGGCTGCGCGGCTCGAACAGCGCCACCACGCGGTGGCCGGGATAGCGCTGGCGCAGGGCGATCAGGGTCTTCTCGACCGCCGTCGGATGGTGGGCGAAGTCGTCGACCACGGTGACCCCGCGCGCCGTGCCGAGCTCGTCCAGGCGCCGCTCGACGCCATGGAAGCGGGCGAAGGCGGCGGCGAGGTCGGCGGCGGGGATGCCGTCGCGGCGGGCCGCGCCCCACACCGCCAAGGCGTTGGCGACGT
>DASWQX010000153.1:0-6376 GCA_036403495.1 Thermoanaerobaculia bacterium | reverse complement strand
TCCCGGCGGGTCCGTAGAAGAGGTCTCGGGACACGCATCGGACCGCGCGCTCCAGCTCTTTGACAACCGATTCACAACCTACCTCCCGCCGGAGCCGGCGACCGCCTCGTCCGGCTCCGGCGCCCCATCGCGAAACCGAAGCTCGGGATTGCCGCGGGCCTTTTCGAGGTAAGCGGCGATCTCCTCGACCAAGGCGGCGGTGAGCTGCTCCATCGCGGCCGCCTGCTGGAAGACGATGACGGCGGCCAGCGCCTCGCGGTAGATGTCCCGGGACTGGAAGATGGGGATCAGCTCGGCGGCCAGGAGCCGCGTCTCCTCGCTCCGGCCCTGCCGCAGGTAGAGCGCGGCGAGGTCGAGCGAGACTTGGGCGGCGTCGAAGGCCCGCACGTCCGCCACGAAGCTCTCGCGCACCTCGAGCAGGGCCGCTTCGGCTTCGGCGAAACCGCCGAGGAGGGCGGCGACCCGGCCTTCGGTCCAGCGCAGGCGGATCAGGTCCGAGCGCGTGCCGGCCTGCTCCATCAGTGCCCTCGCCTCGGGGATCAGGGTCGCCGCCTTGGCGCCTTGGCCGGCGGCTTCCAGGCAGCCGATGAGGTTGTACTGGGCCGTCACCAGCAGCCGGGGATCGCGGAGGCCGTCGAGCAGGACGAGGCTGGTGCGGAAGCAGTCCGCGGCCCCCTCGAGGTTCCCCTGGTAGCGGAGGACGAGGCCGTTGACCATCAGGGCGCGCCCCTGGAGATGGGGCTCGTTCACCTCCCGGTAGATGGCGATGGCTTCGGCCAGCAGCTCCAGGGCTTCGTCGTAGCGCCCCTGGACGCGTCGCAGGGGAGCCTTGAGCTCCAGGAGCAGTGCCTCGTCGAGGGGGTCGAGCCAGCTCTGGGCGAGGAAGGCCTCCGCCGTCTGGAAAGCCAGCTCGGCCTGCCGGAAGTCGCCGCGCACGCGCCAGGCGTTCCCCATCCAGCTCCAGGCTCGGGCCTTGGCCGCTTCCGTCGAGCCCGGCCCGTAGTCTCCCGGGCTCAACTGTTCCGCCACGTCGAGCGCCAAGCGCAGCAGGTCTTCCGCCCGCGCCGGATCGTCGGCGACGGCCCGCCGGGAGAGGTCGACGAGGAGCTCGAACAGGCCCCAGCTCCGGAACCGGGGGCTCTCCCGGATCAGCGCGTGCCGCCGCTCGAGGGGGTGGGGCTCGATCTCCCGCCAGAGCCCGGAGGCGATCTGCTGCTCCCGTGTCAGGTCGTGACGGCGCGAGGCGATCTCCGTGCGGTTGTCGGTCAACAGACGATGGATCAGACCCCGGTAGCCCTCGTCGGCGGCCGGGTGCGGGGAGGCCTTGGAGCCCGGGAGAAGAGCGATCATGCGGTCTTCGCAGACCGGACAGAGGAAGAGGTGGCGCTGGAGGCTACGGCTCTCGCCCTCGGGCAGGTCGCCGTCCAGGAACCGCTCCAGAGCCGCGCGATCCGGATGCCGATCGAACATCGGGTCCTCTCAAACAAAACGCCGGGTTTCCTCCCAAACCTGCGGACCGGGCGGAACCTCACATCCCTACATGTGGCCGTGCGGGCAGATGCCCGGCCCTTCCTGGTGGGACGGTCGGTCGCCATGGGGAGGCGGCGGCGGGGGTCCCCAGGAGAAGTCCCTGATCCCCGCCCAAAGGTTCTGCGCCGCCTCCAACAGAGTACGGCCCGCGGAGCGCTCCTGGACGTTGAGGGCGGCACGAACGGCGGCGCTCCGTGCCGGTGGCCCCTGCGCGTGCGCCAGCGCCGAAGCGCCCGTGGAGAGGCAGAGGGCGAGAGTGAGGATACGACGGTACGAACGGCTGCGCATAACACTCCTTCGCGGCAGGTCAAACTGCGGCCACCGCGGCCTGCGTTGCCTGCCAGGCCGGGGCCCCCGGAATGAGGGCCCTGCGGTCTAAAGGGTGCCAGAGCTTGCGCAACTGTAGCCGAAGCGGTGCGGGCGGGGAAAGGGTCCGTTGGCGAGGCTCGGAGATGATGATACGATTGGTCACAAATTGGAGGAGCCGAAAGGAGACCCCAAAGTGAGCGAAATCGAGAGCCGTGGTTATGTTCGTCCCGAGGTGCTGGTATCGACGGAGTGGGTGGCCAACCATCTGAACGACCCCGGGATCCGGATCGTCGAATCGAACGAGGATCCTCTCCTGTACGCCACCGGGCACGTCCCCGGTGCCGTCGAGGTCGACTGGACGCGCGACCTCAACGACCCGGTGCGCCGCGACTACCTGGGACGCGAGGGGTTCGAGGCGCTGATGCGGCGGAGCGGCGTCACCAAGGACACCACGGTCGTCTTCTACGGCGACCGCAACAACTGGTGGGCGACCTACGCCTTCTGGGTCTTCCAGCTCTTCGGGCATGACAAGGCGAAGATCATGGACGGCGGGCGGATCAAGTGGGCCAATGAGGGTCGCCCGCTGGACAAGACGACGCCGAGCTACCCGGCGAGCGACTACCAGGCCGCCGAGCGGGACGACAAGACCATCCGCGCCTATCGCGACCAGGTGCTCAAGCACCTCGAGGCGAAGAAGCCGCTGGTCGACGTGCGCAGCCCCGACGAGTACAGCGGCAAGAAGCTCCACATGCCGGAGTACCCGAACGAGGGGGCGCTGCGCGGCGGCCACATCCCGGGCGCGGCGAGCGTGCCCTGGGCCAAGGCGGTCAACCCCGACGACGGCACCTTCAAGACCGCCGCCGAGCTGAGCGCCCTGTACGAGAACGACGCCAAGATCAAGCCCGGTGACGACGTCATCGTCTACTGCCGGATCGGCGAGCGGAGCAGCCACACCTGGTTCGTCCTCACCCACCTGCTGGGCTTCGACAAGGTCCGGAACTATGATGGGAGCTGGACCGAGTGGGGCAACCTCGTGGGCGTTCCCATCGAGCGCTGAAGCCAGGAGCACGCATGGCCGTACCGGAGAAACTGACCGACACGCTGGAGACGCTCGAGACGGTCGCCGACCGCAACGAGCGGATCCAGCTCCTGATCGACCTCGCCGGCCGCTTCGAGGAGGTGCCGCCGCGGCTGGCAAGGCGCCCCTTCGCCAAGGAGCACCTGGTGCCGGCCTGTGAGTCCGAGGCCTACGTGTTCGGCGAGGAGCGGCCGGACGGCACCCTCGACTTCCACTTCGCCGTCGAGAACCCGCAGGGGATCTCCGCCAAGGCGATGGCCGTCATCCTGAGGGACGCCCTCTCCGGCGCGCCCACCCCCCAGGTCGCCGAGGTGCAGCAGGACATCGTCTACCGCGTCTTCGGCCACGAGCTCTCCATGGGCAAGTCCATGGGGCTGATGTCGATGGTCGGGATGGTCGCTGCGATCGCGAAGAAGCAGGCCCTGTCCAACTTTACCCCGAAAAGTGCTTGACGATCCCGGGGTGGCGGGCGTAGATTGTGCCCATGGCCGATCCGCAGCCCGCCCGCCCCCGGCTCGTGCCCCCTCCCGCCCTGCACCTGCGGGCGATGGACAACCTGCGCTTCATCCGCGAGACCATGGAGGGGGCGGCCTTCTTCACGGCCGTCTCCGGGCTCGGCGAGGTGGCGGTGGGGGTGACCGCGGTCGCCGCGGCCTGGATCGCGGCGCGGCAGGGGACGGCCTGGGGCTGGCTGCAGGTCTGGCTGTGGGACGCCCTACTGGCTTTCCTGATCACCACCGGCGCGATCGTCTGGAAGGCTCGGCGGAGCGAGCAGAGCCTGTTCTCCAAACCGGGACGGCGCTTCGCGCTGTCGCTCTTCCCGCCCCTCATGGCCGGAGCCCTGCTGACCCCGGTCCTCTTCTTCTCCGGCAACGTGGCGGTGCTCCCGGGACTCTGGCTGCTGCTCTACGGTACCGGCGTGGTGACCGGTGGGGCCTTTTCGGTGCGTACCGTGCCGGTGATGGGCATCGCCTTCATGGCGGTCGGCGCGGTGGCGCTGGTCTCCCCCCCCGCCTGGCGGGACGCCCTGCTGGCGGCCGGCTTCGGCGGGCTGCACGTGATCTTCGGCATCGTCATCGCCTGGAGGCACGGTGGCTAACGCGCTCAAGCACGACGACGGCGGCGAGGCCACGGAGGAGTCGGACGTGGCCATTCACGGTATTGACCCTCAAGCGGCCGCGCAAGCGGCCCCGCAGACGGCCCTCGACCTCGACCGCTTCATCCACGAGCGGATGCGGCTGGGGATCGTCAGCGCGCTGGCGGTCAACGATCACCTGAGCTTCAACGACCTCAAGAAGCTGCTCAAGACCACCGACGGCAACCTGAGCGTCCACGCCCGCAAGCTGGAGGAGGCCGGCTACGTCTCCTGCGAGAAGTACTTCGAGGGGCGGATGCCGAAGACCGAGTACCGGCTCACCTCCCCGGGGCGGCGGGCGCTCGAGCGCTACCTCGACCACATGGAAGCCATCATCCAGGCCACGCGGGAGGGGTGAGCGGCCGCCGCTTCGCGTCCGTGCACTTTGTTTTGCAAAGTCATTTACAAAGGGGGTCCTCAATGAAGAGAGCTTGCGGGCTCCACGTCGCGATCATCATGGACGGCAACGGCCGCTGGGCGGTGGCGCGCGGCCGGCCACGCACGGCGGGGCACGCGGCAGGCGTCGAGGCGGTCCGGCGGGCGGTCGAGGCCGCGCGGGACCTCGGGATCGGCACGCTGACCCTCTTCGCCTTCTCCTCGGACAACTGGAAGCGGCCTGACATGGAGGTGCGCGCCCTGATGCGCCTCTTCCGGAGCTACCTCCTGGCCGAGGCCGGCAAGTGCGCCGAGAACGGCGTCCGCATCTCGGTGATCGGCCGGCGGGACCGCCTCACGCCCGGCCTGGTGCGGGTGATCGAGGAGGCCGAGGCGCGCACCGCCCGGGCCGACCGCTTTCGGCTCCGCCTCGCAGTCGACTATTCGGCGCGCGACTCCATCCTGCGCGCCGCCACCCGCCTGCGGGGAGACGCCGAGCCCTCCCGCGAGGCCTTCGCGCGCCTGCTGGCCGATCCGCACGGCGAGGCCGGCTCCGTGCCGGACGTCGACCTGCTGATCCGCACCGGCGGCGAGAAGCGGCTCTCGGACTTCCTGCTCTGGGAGTGCGCCTACGCCGAGCTGGTCTTCACCGACCGCATGTGGCCCGATTTCTCAGGCGTGGACCTGGGGGAGGCGGTGCACGAGTTCGCCCACCGGGAGCGGCGGTTCGGCACGGTGCCCGAGGCGGACAAGCCGGAGGCCGAAACGCGAAAGGGCGGCCTCGCGGCCGCCCCTCAGCTCTCCCTGGTCGAAGCGAGCTCCTAGAGTTTCGTCATCAGATCCGCCACCGCGCGGTTGAAGCGCACCGGGTCGGGGAGCTCGCCCCCTTCGGCGATCAGGCCGTAGCCGAAGAGCAGCTCGGCGTAGTCGTCGAGGAGAGGATCGCCCTGATCCTTGGCGAAGCGCTCGTTCATCTTCGCCAGGATCTCGTGGGCGGGGTTGAGCTCCATGATGCGCCGCTGCTTGGGGCCTCCCCCCTTGCCCTTCTGGAGCAGCTTCTCGAGCTGCGGGCTGTAGTCGTGCTCGGCGCCCACCAGGCAGACCGGCGAGTTGGTGAGGCGGCTGGTGAGGCGGACCTGCTTGACGTTGGCGTCGAGCTTCTTCTGGAGCAGGTCGAGGAGCGGCTTCATCTCCTCTTCCTTGGCCTTGAGCGCCTCCTCGGCCTGCTTCTTCTCCTCCTCGCTGCCGAGCGAGACCGTCCCCTTGCCGACCGACTTCAGCCGCTTGCCGCCGTACTCGTGGAGCGACTGCGTCAGCAGCTCGTCCACCGTGTCGACCAGGTAGAGAACCTCGTAGCCCTTCTCCTTGATCGCCTCCAGGTGGGGCGAGTTCTCCACCTGCGAGCGCGACTCGCCGGTCAGGTAGAAGATCTCGTTCTGCCCCTCCTTCATCCGCTCGACATACTCCTTGAGCGTCGTCAGCTTCTCGGCATCGTTCGACGACTCGAAGACCAGCAGCTCGAGCAGGCGCTCCTTGTTCTCGTAGTCGGAGCTGACCCCCTCCTTGATGGCGCGGCCGAACTCGGTCCAGAACTTCTTGTAGGTCTCGACGTCCTTCTCCCGCATCTCGTCGAGGACGTCGAGGATCTTCTTGGTCAGACCCTTACGGATCAGCGCGATGAAGCGGTCCTGCTGCAGCATCTCGCGCGAGACGTTGAGCTGGAGGTCCGGCGAGTCGACGACGCCGCGGACGAAGCGGAGGTACTGCGGCAGCAGGTCCTCGCACTTCTCCATGATCTGGATGCGCTTGACGTAGAGCTGCAGCCCCGGCTTCGAGGCCACGTAATAGAGGTCGTACGGCGCCGCCGCGGGGATGAAGAGGAGGGCCTGGTACTCGATCCGCCCCTCGGCCCGGTACTGGATCGTCTTCAGCGGCTCGGTCCAGTCGTG
>DASWQX010000152.1:0-4212 GCA_036403495.1 Thermoanaerobaculia bacterium | reverse complement strand
CCCGCCGCAGTGCTCACGGACCAGCGCCGCCAGCTCCTCGGCGGCTTGGGCGACGAGGTCGCGGCCGACCGGCGGGAGCCCTTCGATCACCAGGAAGGCGTGCCGGGTCGCCGCGGTCAGCTTGGTCCGCTCGGCCTCTTTCCAGTTCCAGCGGCGGCAGAGGGTGCCGAGGTCGTCCCGGTAGATCACCTCGCCGGGCTTCGGCGCTCGCGCCTCGGGCTCACCGAGGAGATGGACGGGCGCCTCGCGGTCGGTCGCGAAGGTCAGCAGGACGTCCCCCTCGACCTGATCGAGATCCTCGCCGCCGACCGGCACGAGGTGGCGCAGGGAGATCGTGTTGTAGAGGTCGACCAGCGGATTGACCCGCGGCACCGCTTGCCCCTTGAGGACGCGGCGCACCAGGTTCTCGATCGACGACGGGTGGTCCTTGGGCTTGGCGCCGAACGCGCGGTAGGCGTCGCGCCAGGGGGAGATGTGGGGGTGCTCGGGAATGACGGCGCCGGCGAGCCGCTCGCGGACCCGCGCCTCTTCGTGGCGGAGCGGGCCGGCTAGGACATCGCGCAGGGCATCGCCGCCCCCGGAGTTGTCGATCCCGTGGACCGTGACGACGCCCAGCACGACCTCCGGATAGCGGTCGAAGATCTCGTCCGAAACGCAGAGGCCGGTCATGTCACGGGAGATTTTACTTCGGGGAGATCGTGAACTTGCCGAAGCTCACGCCGAGGTTGACGCCCGAGCCATGGCCGGCGAGGGCGAGGGAGACGTCCCCCTTCGTCAGCACTTGGGCCGTCGAGGACTTCACCACGCCGGCCTCGGCTCCGCCCTCGGCATAGTCGCCGAACAGCTCGGTGATGTTCGACACCGCGTTGAACTTGCCATAGCCGTCGCGGATCTTGTACTTGCCGGCGGTCAGGCCGCCACCGGTGGCCTTCAGGTAGACCGTGGCCTTCTCGCCGTTGTCGCAGGTGATCTTGCCGGTGCCCTTGGCGGTCTTGTAGATTGCCGACCAGCCAGAGAGGGTGAAGCGCATCTCGCAGGTCGTGCTGGCGGCATGAGCGGGAGCCGCCGCGGTAAGGCCGGCGGCGAGGGCGAGCGCACAGAGAATGGACGTCTTTTTCATGGTCGTCTCCTGAATCGGTGAAGTCCGCCCGCCCGGTCTGGGCGAGCGACGCGTGCTTGCATCCAGGTTCGATATGCAAGAGGGATGCAAGGCTTATACTTCCCGGGACGCGCCGGGGAGCGCGAAAGGAGCCGCATGGAACCGATCGGGAAGGTCGATCTGCACGAGAAGCTCGCCTCGTTCTCCGACCACTGGAGTCCCAAGGTGGTCGCCGAGCTCAACGGCCAGCAGGTGAAGCTGGCGAAGTTCGCGGGCGAGTTCGTCTGGCATCACCATGACCACGAGGACGAGCTGTTCATGGTCCTGAAGGGGCGCTTCCGCATGGACTTCCGCGACCGCCACATCTGGCTGGAAGAGGGGCAGATCCTGGTCGTCCCCCGCGGCGTCGAGCACCGCCCGGTGGCAGAGTCGGAAGTCGAGATCCTCCTCTTCGAGCCCGCCTCGACGCTCAACACCGGCAACGCGGAGGGCGACGCGCGGACGTTGCGCGAGTTGGAGCGGATCTAGGAAACGGTGACCTTACCGAGGTGAACGTGCGGGTTCAAGGGGCCGACCTCAGATAGTCGCTGAGGTTTCGCAGTAAGCGACGGTGACGCTCGGGAGATATCGAACCGATAGCGCCCGCCATTTCTTTGCGGGTGAGGACCGACAGGAAGCCGAGCCGAATCAGGGAGCGGGTTAGGAGCCCGCTGGACTTGAAATCAGGGTCGTTCGGCGAGATGAGATCGTCGAAGGAAGGGACCTGCTGCTGGAGTTGTGTGCTGATGCCGCAGACGAGAAAGTCGCCGGCAAAGGGAAGCTCGCGCAGGACGACGATCGGGCGCTTCTTTTTCTGCTCATCGGCTTGGGGTAAGGCGGCGAGACCGATGTCACACTCCTTCATAATCGGGATTGGGCTCCTTGATCATGTCCAGCGTGTATTCGGGCTCATTCTCGCCGTAGGCAGCCTCCAGCCGCTGACGGGAGAGGCGCAACCAATCTTCATGCTCGGCCTCGAGCGTTTCTTCGCCTCCGACGATGACTCTCAGAGGGGTATTCGGCTCCAACTTGACGGGCTCATCCAGGAGAATCTGCTCGCCGTCGAAGTGGGCTCGGAGGATCATCTGTTTCATGGCTGGATCTCGCTTGAAGCGGCTGTTCATCCCTGCTGGTCCATAATACCACTGAGGCATCCCGTCGCGTTCTCCCGTCATTCCGGAGCGCAGGGACGTGATCCGAGGACCGGATTTCACCGCCAAGAGATGCCGACGAACCGCTTCCGCGATATCCTATACCGGCGCGCTCTGGGTGACTGAGGACCAGGGGACCGCTGGCAGCAGGTTTCCGCCCACCTCCCCCCGGTCTACTGCGTCCGCTTCGTCGCCTGACGCCCGCGCGAGGGACGGCAAGCATCCGAAGCCCGCCCGTTCCTCGCGTTCCGGGTCGAGCCCCTAGGAATCGTGCCCTCCCGAGGTCCGTTATACTTACCGTAATCCTGGCATGGTACAAGTAGCCTTTGACAACCCTATAGATCCTCGCCCATGGCCTTCAACTTCCTCTCCCTGATCGCCCGCGATCATCAGAAGCTTGCGGAGACCTATGACCGCGAGGGGAAGAAGAAGCAGGCGGCGGAGGCGTACGCCAAGGCCGGAGACTACCGGCGGGCGGCGACGCTCGCGGCCGAGATCCAGGACGAGGCGAGGCTGATCCAGTACTCGCTGCTGGGGGCCCTCGGCAGGTTGCCGCCGCGGGCCGGCGACATGGACGCCCGGCAGGCCGGGGACCTGCTGGCCACCAGCGGCCACTTCGAGCCGGCGATCCCGCTGTTCGAGATCGCCGGCGATTTCAAGCGGGCGGCGGCGGCGGCGCTCAAGCTCCGCGACAGCGGCCGCGCCGCGCGCTACTACGAGAAGAGCCGGCTCTGGGCGGAGGCGGTCACCCACTACGAGAAGGCCAACCTGTTCGAGGACGCGCTGCGCGTGCTCGAGTTGGAGGCGAAGACCCTGTCGCGGAGCCGGGGGGAGCCCTCCGCCCGCTTGCAGGAGGTCAACCTGAAGCGGGCCGAGGTTCTCCTCCAGCTCGGCCGCAGCACCGCGGCGGTGACCCTGCTGATGCAACTGCCGGCGAGCCTGCGGCGGGCCGAGCTGCTCGAGCGGTCCGGCCGCCCCACCGAGGCCATCGAGGCCTATCTCGGCGCCGGCGAGAGCGACCGCGCGCTGCTGCTGGCGCGCAAGTCCCCCGATCAGGCGCGGCGGGTGGCGCAGGTCCACCTCCACTCCGGGCGCCCGGTGCTGGCCGGCGAGATCTTCGCCCGCCTGGGGATGGTGCGCGACGCCGCCGAGGCCTATGAGGCGGCGCAGGACTGGTGGCAGGCCGCCTACCGCTGGGAGACCGTCCAGGAGCCGGCCCGCGCCGCCGAGGCCTACCGCAAGGCGGGGAAGACAACCGACGCCGCGCGCTGCTTCCTCACCGCCGGCCAGCCGCTCCAGGCCGCCGAGCTCTACATCCGTTCCGGCGACCTGGCGGGGGCGGCGGCCCTCCACGTCCAGACCGGTGACCTCGCCGGCGCCATCGCCCTCTACCTCGACGCCAACGACGTCGACCAGGCCGCCATGACGCTGCAGAAGATCCCCGCCGACGAGCTCGGCTACATCACCGGCGCCCTGCTTCTCGCGCCCCGGCTGGTCGAGGCGGGGCGGTCGGGGGAGGCGCTCCGCTTCCTCGGCAAGGCGCCGGCCGCCGATCCGCGCCGGCGCGGCGAGGACGGCACCGTCCTCGACCGCCTGTACTGGGAGGGGCGGGCGCTCGAGGGTCTCGCCCAGCGCGAGCCGGCGCGGAAGCGCTACGCCAAGCTCCTGCAGATCAACCCCACCTACCGCGACGTGGCCGAGCGGATGAGCCGGCTGGACACCCAGCCGGCGCCGGTGCCGGAGACCACGGCGGTCCCCCTCCAGGCGCGCTCCCTGGACGGCCTGGCGGTGGGGCAGCGCCTCGCCAACCGCTACGACATCCTGGGCGAGTTGGGGCGCGGCGGCATGGGGCGCGTCTACCGGGCCCGCGACCTCGACCTCGGCGAGCCGGTGGCGATCAAGACCCTGCTCACCACCGCCGAG
>DASWQX010000151.1:0-2652 GCA_036403495.1 Thermoanaerobaculia bacterium | reverse complement strand
CCCTGAGCGACTTCGAGGAAGCGCACGACGTTCTCGAAACCCGGCCGCCAGTCCGCCAGCACCTGCACCTCCCAGGTGTAGAGCGGGTAGGCGGGGTAGTCGAGGAGCAGCTCCATCAGCGCTTCGTGGGACTCGGCGTGCATGATCGCGATGCCGCCGCGGTTGGGGAAGAGATAGGTGGTCTCCATCGAGCCGTCGGCGAGGCGGGCGTCGATCCATTCCATGGCGGCCCGGATCAGCACGACGCAGCGCTCCGGCGCCGGGGGAGTCTGGCTGGGGCGGCAGGTGACGAGGAATTTCACCGCGCGGCTCTCGCCGAGCTCCTGCGCGGCGATCTCGCTCCGGGATCTGCCGAGGGTGGGCTCCCGCACCGGGGCCGGCCGCGCTTTCGCCGGCCTGAGGCCGATCCACTGCCGCATCGAGACGACCGGCGAGACCGCCTCTTCCTCGCAGAGCGAGGCGAGCAGGAGAGGATCGGTGTCGGCGAGGAACCGATCGAGCTGCGCGGCTTCCCGCGCGTGATGGAGCTCCCGCACCCTCTGGAAGCGCTGGCCGGAAGCCGGGTTGCCTCGCGTCATCTTCTCCATATCAGGTCCAGTACCTCGCCAAAGATAAAGCGCTCACGAGGCTCTTACGCAAGACTGGGACCAGATGTTTTACCGGCGCTCGACCGGGCAGGGAAAGCATCGCCAGAGGACCCCGAAAGGGAGCCCTCCGGCGGCCGATCGGAAGGGGTCAGATGGCCTTGATCAGGCGCGCGGCGGCTTCGGTCCGCTCCCGATCGCTGAAGACTTCGTCGGCTTCGCCGCTGGTCTCCACGATCACCTGCCGCAGCGCATCGATGATCTTGTCGAGGCGCGAGCGGACAGTGGGATAGGACACTCCCGCCTGCTCGGCAATCGCTTTCAGATTGCCGCTGGCGAGCACGAACATCTCGATGAACCGCTGGTGCTCCACGGGGAGACGGGCCAGCCGCGGAGCAGGGAAGTCCGCCTCGACGGAGACTTCGCACGAGGGGCAGGTCATGCGTGTTACTTGCATGGCCTGCTGGCAATAGGGGCAATGATTGGTAATAGGTTCGGCAGACATGTTTTGGCTCTTTGAGTTTTCGACAGGAAGAGTACTGCCGTCCTCCCACGGTGTCAATCGTGTCCTTTCCGGAGGTCGAGCCGGACGGGGCGCGAGCCCGGCGAGCGGCTTGCAAGCGCGATCCGGGGGGAGCGGGAACGGGACTCGACGGGAGGATGAGATGAAGCACCGCGCGTTCGGACCGACCGGCAAGGAGGTTTCTGTCGTCGGCCAGGGGACCTGGAACCTGGAGCGGGACGAGCGCGCCGCCGTCGCGTCCCTCCGCCAGGGGTTCGACCTCGGCATGACCCACATCGACACCGCCGAGATGTACGGCTCCGGCCGGGTGGAGGAGATCGTGGGGGAGGCGCTCGCGGAGCGGCGCGCCGACACGTTCCTGGTCAGCAAGGTGCTGCCCCAGAACGCCTCCCGCCGGGGCACCGTCGAGGCCTGCGAGCGCTCGCTGCGGCGGCTGCGGACCGACCATCTCGACCTCTATCTCCTCCACTGGCCGGGCCGCCATCCGCTGGCGGACACCCTCGCGGCGTTCGAGGAGCTGCGCGGGGCCGGCAAGATCCGCGCGTGGGGGGTGAGCAACTTCGACGAGGTGGAGCTCGCCGACGCGGTCCGCATCGCCGGCGAAGGGAAGGTCGCCTGCAACCAGGTGCTCTACCACCTGGAGGAGCGGGCGATCGAGCACGCGGTGCTCCCGTACTGCGACCGGCACGGCATCGCGCTGGTGGCCTACAGCCCGTTCGGCTCCGGCAACTTCCCGGCGCCGCGGACTCCCGGCGGGCGGGTCCTCGCCGCGATCGCCGAAACCCATGGCGCCACCCCGCACCAGGTCGCCCTCGCGTTCCTCCTCCGCTTCCCCTCCCTGTTCGTGATCCCCAAGGCCGCCCGCGCCGAGCACGCCGCCGACAACGCCGCCGCCGCCGGCCTCCAGCTCACCGCCGAGGAGCTGGCCCGGATCGACGACGCCTTCCCGCGCGGCCGGCGGCCGTCCGGAGTGCCGACGATCTGAGCCCGACCGTCAGCCTTCATCGACACCTGCGTCGCCTGCCGGAGACATTTCCACGCCGCCACACCCCCTTTCTCCTGGGAGCGGGGTCTGGCGCATCTTTTGCCATTCTCTTGCGTAGGAAGTCCAAGCGAGGGTGTTCGGTCAACCCGAGCGTTGTCAAGAAAGGCAGCGATGTAACGAAGATGGCTGTAACGAAAGACGGCGGCCGGTCGCCCCACTCAGGAGATGCGGCTTGCGTCGGAAAGGTGAAGAGCCATGACCAGAGACTTCATGAAGATGTTCGCCCTCTCCCTGACCTCCCTCCTGCTGCTGGTCGCGGCGGCGCTGGTGAATTCGGGAAGGCTGTGATGGACGTCATAAGCTAGCGGCGTGGATATGCAACGCAACCGGCGGCGAGGCCTCCGCTCCTCGCTGCCGGCGCTCCTCCTGGCGGTCCCCCTCCTGTCCGCGACGGCGCTCGCCGCCGGCCGCCCCTCCCTCTCCAATCCGCGAACGTTGAGCCTGGACCTCCCCGGCGCGCCCGCCGCCGTGGTCGCCGCCGACCTCGACGGCGACGGCCG
>DASWQX010000150.1:0-5562 GCA_036403495.1 Thermoanaerobaculia bacterium | reverse complement strand
CCGCGCCGTGCTCGCCACCTTCTACCGCGCCGTCCGCGACGAATGGAAGGACGAAGGCTTCCCGGCCCTCTTCCTCTTCCTCGACGTCCCGCCGGAGGAGGTGGACGTCAACGTCCACCCCCAGAAGGCGGAGGTCCGCTTCCGCGACCACAGCCTGCTCGATCGGATCTACGACGCCCTCCGCCGCACCCTGGAGCGCGCCCGCGGCGAGGAGGCGGCGCCGCTGCGCACGCCCGCCTCCGAGCCCTACGTCCCTTTCGCCTGGCAGGGGCTGGGAGATCCGCGCGCCCCGGTCGCCTGGGAGCGTCCGGCCGGCGGATCGACCACCGAGGTGACGGGAGGCTCTGGAGTGCCCGCGCTCGTCGAGCTCCCGGTGACGCCGACCCGGCTGGCCACACCCTCCTACGTTCCGCTCGCGAGGCCGATCGTCCCGCTGTCCGGCCGGAGCGGCGAGGCGCGCCCGTTCCGGCTGCTGGGGCAGTACAAGGGGACGCTGATCCTGCTCGAAGGGCCGGACGGCCTCTACCTGATCGACCAGCACGTCGCCCACGAGCGCATCCTTTACGAACGGCTGCGCCGGGCCATGGCCGCCCAGCGACCACCCGTGCAGCACCTCCTCTCGCCGGTGCTGCTCGATCTCTCTCCCGCCGAGCGGATCCGGCTGAGCGAGCTGGCGCCGGGCCTGGAAGAGCACGGCTTCGCGCTGACCACCCTCTCGGGCAAGACCCTCGCGCTCACCTCGACTCCCGCCGTGCTCTCCCCGGGCGACGCCGAGGTGCTCCTGCGCCGCCTGGCGGCGGATTCGGGGGACGGCACGGACGGCGCGGCGGACCTCTCGCGCCAGCTCCTCGAATCGCTCGCCGCCAGCATGGCCTGCAAGGCGGCGGTGAAGATGCACCATCCGCTCTCCGCCCCCGAGATGGAGGCCCTGGTCGCCGAGCTGTTCACCGCCGAGCAGCCCTACGCCTGTCCCCACGGGCGGCCGATCGTGCTCCAGATGACCGATTCAGACCTGGAGCGGCGGTTCGGGCGGCGGTGAGCTATTCCTTCGGAGGGATTCGGCCTGAGGGGAAAAGCCGGTGGCCTTCGAAGACCGCCATGATGGCGATCTCGTTCCGGCCCAGGAAGTAAACGATTCGATAGTTATGGAATAGGACCTCGCGGATCTCGTCTCGTGCGAATTCCGGCACGATTCGACCGGAGCGCGGTGCCTCGGCAACTTGTTCGGCGCGCGTCTGTAGAACCTCGACCCATCGGCGAGCCGCGTCCCGGCTGTCACGCCCGATGAAAGCGCCGATCTCTCGAAGATCCCGGAGAGCGGCTTCCGACCAGCGGATTTTCACGGTTCAAGAGGGCCGAATTCAGCGTCGAGCTGCCGCCTGACCTCGTCGGGATCGAGCAAGCGTCCAGCTTCGATGTCGGCGAGTCCTTCGCGAACCGCCGCCATGAAACGATTGCGCTCGTAAACGGCATCGAATTCCTCAGGGGTGATCAAGACGGCGGCAGGCCTGCCGTTCTGCGTGATGACAACCGGACGCTGCGACTCCCGGAGTTGGCGCAGGACGCGAGAGGCGTGCGTCTTGAACTCGCCGAGAGGAAGGATGTCTTCCGAGAATTGTAAAGCCTTCATAAGTCTCCTTGGTCTAGAAACAGACCTGAATTCGGACCTATTCTACCTCAACGAGGAGCAGATCGGGCCGCCCGCCGCCGATCCAGCTCCCAGACCGCCGCGAAGCGCAGCAGGTTCGGGTAGGGCGGATCGACCCAGAGGTGGGCCGGGGGCGCGCCGAGGTCGGAGCCGAGGAGGGCCGCCTCTTCGGCGAAGTAGGTCTGATCGACCCCTTCCAGTCGGGACTGGCGCAGGAGGCGGGCCGCTTCGGCGCGGTCCTCGGGTTTCTGGAAGGCGCGGCGGGCGAGGAGGAGCGAGCGCACCCCCAGGAGCTCCGGCTGGGAGGTGATCCTGCCCAGGAGAGGACCGAGATCTTCCGACTTCCCTTGCAGGCGGAGGTCGAGGAGGGTGACCGCTATGCGGGTCTCGATCGCGCTGATGTCCAGGGCTGGCAGCCGCCGGCGGGCCTCGGCCAGGCGGCGGTCCCGGCCCACAGTGTCGCCGCGGCGGTCCGCCAGGTAGGCGCTCAGGGCCAGGGCCTCGCAGGCGTCGTCCCGATGCGGGTTCGAGGGCTCGGCGGCATAGCGGTCGAGCCAGAGGGAGGCGCCGGCGGGATCGCCGCTCTCGTAGGCGGTGATCCCCGCGAGCAGCCGCGACTCGGTCGCCAGGTCGGGCTGATTGCGCCGCGTGGCCTCTTCGATGGAGCGCTGAAACTCCAGCCGCGCCTCCTTGGGACGGTGCTGGCTCCTGCGGATCCGCCCGCGTACGAAGGCGGCCAGCGCTTCCTCGCCTTCCAGGCGCCCGGACCGGAGATCGCGGTCGGCGCCGTCGGCATCCCCCAGTGACGCGCGGTCGGCGAGCACGATGGCGAGCCCCCGGTTGCCGAGGGGCTGGACCGGGATCTGCCGGAGGTCGGTGAGCGCCGCGGCGCGCTCGCGCCGCGCCAGGTGGTAGTGCGCCCGGGCGAGGCGCAGGTTCCAGGCGTCCGGCCGCAGCTCGAGCAGCGCCGAGAGCGTCGCCATCGACTCGGCGTTCTCGCTCTCCCGCGACAGGCCGGCGTAGCGCACCAGCAGCCGCTGATAGGCCGAGGCGCCGGCCGGCAGCCGGCGCTCGGCCTCGGCAGTCCAGGGCCCATCCTGGCCGCCGGGCTGCGAGAGCGACAGCAGCGCGGCGGGGATCGGAGTGGCGGGGTCGGTGCGATCGGCCGTCTCGAGCAGGGTGCGGGCGCGCAGGCGGTCCCCGTCTCCCCAGGCGGCGAGAGCGCGGCGGACCAGGTCGGCCGTCTCCGCGCGGTCGCTCCCGAGGTCCGAGCGCCGGAGCGCGAAGCCGGAATCCAGCAGCTCCCGCGACCGCCAGACCGTCCACAGGCCGCCCACCGCAGCGAGCCCGAAGAGCGCGAGCAGGATGGAGCCGATCGCGCGGCGCGACCGCGGCGGTTCGGAAACGGCGATCGGGCTCTGGGATAAGACCGGCTCGGCAAGGACAGGCTCGACGTAGATCGGCTCGATCTGAGCGTCGAGCCGGAAGCCGACCCCCCGCACGGTGCGCAGGGCGGCGCCGCTCGGCCCCAGGGTCCCACGCAGGCGGTGGGCGATCTGGGTCAGGGATTCGTCCGAGGCCACCACGCTCTCCGGCCAGAGCCGGGAGAAGATCGCCGCGCGCTCGACCACCGCGCCGCCGGCCTCGCAGAGCAGCACCAGGAGCTGGAAGACCAGCGGGCGGCAGGCGACCTCCTCGCCGCCCACCGATACCGAGCGCCGCAGGACGTCGACCTCGACATCTCCGAATCTGTAACCGCAAAGGGGGCGCGCGAGCGTTGCGTCCGAGGGGATCATCAAGAGGCTACATCTTACCCGGTAAGGAAACGATAACGTCGCGATCAGGCGGCCGGCCGCGGGGTGCGCTTTACTCGAGGCCTGTCGACCCGGCTGCGGTGGCGGCCGGGGTTTGCTCCCAGGAGGGCATTTCAAGGAGCGTTTTACTATGAAGCATGTCGTCTCTCTCGTTCTGCTGGCCGGCCTCTGCCTTTCGGGATGCGGAGGAGGTCATCACACCACCACGGAGCCCGCCGCCTCGCTGCACATCTCGGCTCTGATTCCGCAGCCGATCATCCGCTATCAGGACCGGAGCCAGGCCGATCTGCCGATCAAGTTCGATTTCACCGCCCCCGACGGCAACCTGAGCATGGTCCTGGTGGCCTACGGCGGAGTGACGGAAATGACTCCCGCCCGCGGCGTCGCCGGCGTCACCGCGGGCACGATCAGCTACACCCAGGCCGTCCGTCTGCCCGATCCCAACGCGAAGTCGCTCTCGTTCACCGTCCAGGTCGTCGACGCCGCCGGCCACGACTCCAACCTGCTCTCGGGAAAGGTGGACCTTTTCTAAAGACTGCTGAGCCCGGCCGGGGTGCTCCCGCTGGTAGTATCTCGGTCATGGCTTTCGGCCGCCGCGACTCGACTCCGCTCGAAAAGCTCCTGGGCTACCGCTTCAAACGCCCGGATCTCCTGGAGCTCGCGCTCACCCACCGCTCGTGGGCCAACGAGCAGAGCATCCCGGAGCACTACGAGCGCCTGGAGTTCCTGGGCGACGCCGTGCTGGGGCTGGTGACCGCCGAGTGGCTCTACGCCAACCACCCCGAGCTCCCCGAGGGGGAGCTGTCGAAGCACAAGGCGCAGCTCGTCAGCCGCGACAGCCTGGCCCAGTTCGCCCTGGAGCTGGGGCTGGGAGGGTCGCTGCGCATCGGGGTGGGGGAGGACCGCTCGGGCGGGCGCACCAAGGCCTCGCTGCTCGCGGACTCGATGGAGGCGGTGTTCGGCGCCATCTACCTCGACGGCGGCCTGGAGGTGGCGCATAAGGCGATCCTGCCGATGCTGGAGGAGGTCTTCCTCGCCCTCTTGCGCAAGACGGTGACCGATGCCAAAACCCAGCTCCAGGAGGTCGCTCAGGCGCTCGGCTGGGACCTCCCCGACTACCGGCTGACCGGCTCCCTCGGTCCCGATCACAGCAAGGTCTTCGTGGTCGAGTGCTGGCTGCACGGCGAGCTCGGCGGTCGGGGCGAGGGGACGAGCAAGAAGGTGGCCGAGCAGCGGGCCGCCGCGGACGCGCTGGCCAGGCTGCCGGAGGCGTAGGGGCGTTCTGGAGTACAATCCCGCCCCCATGAGCGAAGCCACATCCGCCGTCCCCGCTGTCCCCGTCACTACGATCCGTGAGCTGTCCCGGCACATCGGCCAGGTGGTCGAGCTGCGGGGATGGATCGACAATAAGCGTTCCAGCGGCAAGATCGCCTTCCTCCAGGTGCGCGTCACCGGCGGCGTCGTCCAGGCGGTGGTCGGCCGCAAGGACGTCTCCGAGAAGGACTGGGAGGAGATCGAGCGCGCCACCCAGGAGTCGACCGTCCGCGTCACCGGCACCGTCAAGGAGGACAAGCGCGCCCCGAGCGGCGTCGAGATCCAGTGCTCAGGGTTCGAGCTGACCTACCTGACGCCGGATTATCCGATCACCCCCAAGGAGCACGGCACGGCGTTCCTGATGGAGCACCGCCACCTCTG
Source organism: Thermoanaerobaculia bacterium (assembly GCA_036403495.1). GTDB lineage: Bacteria > Acidobacteriota > Thermoanaerobaculia > Multivoradales > UBA5704 > DATARR01. Next base: position 405 of record DASWQX010000150.1, on the reverse strand, counting down.
GCTGCGCTCCAGCCGCCAGCGCTCGTCCCTCAGGGTGCGCAGCGAGGTCGAGCAGGCGATCCGCGACTTCTTCTACGAGCGCGAGTTCACCCTGATCGACTCGCCGATCCTCACCCCCGCCGCCTGCGAGGGGACCTCGACGCTTTTCGAGACCGACTACTTCGGCGACAAGGCCTACCTCGCCCAGTCCGGCCAGCTGTATCTCGAACCGGCCGCGGCGGCGCTCGGCAAGGTCTACTGCTTCGGCCCCACCTTCCGGGCCGAGAAGTCCAAGACCCGGCGCCACCTCATGGAGTTCTGGATGGTGGAGCCCGAGGTGGCCTTCCTGGAGTTCGAAGGGCTCTGCAAGCTGGCCGAGGAGTTCGTGGGCTATCTCGCGGCCCGCATCCTCGACCGCTCGAAGGA
>DASWQX010000149.1:0-1751 GCA_036403495.1 Thermoanaerobaculia bacterium | reverse complement strand
ATCCCGACGAGGAGGGCCCGCCCGCCCGCTTGCCGCAGCCCGAAATCCTGTCCCGTAACGGCAGTTTCCTGGCCTATCGCCGGTTACAGCAGCACGTGGGTGCATTCCGCGCATTCTTGCAGCAGAACGGCGCGACGCCCGAGGAACAGGAATTGATCGCGGCGAAGCTCATGGGGCGCTGGCGCAGCGGCGCCCCGCTCGTCCTCGCGCCAGACAAAGACGATCCGGAGCTGGGCGCGGACCCTCGGCGCAACAATGATTTCACCTACGCCAAGGCTGACCCGTTCGGTTACGCCGTTCCCCTCGGCTCGCACATCCGGAGGATGAATCCGCGCGACACCGCCGCGAACATGAATCGGCGGCGGATGATCCGACGCGGCGGCACCTACGGCCCACCCCTGCCCGAAGGGGCGCCGGAAGATGGCGTCGAGCGGGGCATCGCGGCCTTCATCGGTGGCGCGAGCCTCGTCCGCCAGTTTGAATTCGCCCAGAACGTGTGGGCCAACGACAAGGACTTCCACGGACTCGCCAATGAGCGAGATCCGATCATCGGCGCCCAGGACGGCACGCTGGAATACAAGATCCCGAAGCGGCCCATCCGGCGGGTCATCCGGGGCCTGCCCGCCTTCACCACCGTCAGGGGCGGGGCCTACTTCTTCCTCCCAGGGCTCGGGGCGCTCCGCTACCTGGCGGGGTCGAGCCGCGAAGGGACCAACCGATGAGCGCGACGAGCGGACCGGTGCGCACCTACAACCAGGACCACGTCCGCCGGCCCGAGACGCCGGGCCGACGACGATTCAGCATCTATTGGACCTGGAGCTACCCCTGGGAGGCCAACCGCGACCTCGCCGAACTGGATAACCGCTTCTCGACGCTGACCGAGGTCCGCCGCGTCGCCTGGCCGGGCTTCGAGAAGCCCGAGTGGGACAAGATGAACTTCCTCCAGGGCATCGCCGGCACCCTGGAGCTCTTTCACCGATCCACACTCGCGTTCCAGAGGATCGTGGGCGAGGCGACCGGCCACCCGGTCTCCGTCTTCCAGCGCATCGACCAGGCCGGGTACAAGCTGCCGATCGACGAGCGGATCCTCGAGGACACCGACACCCTGATGGTGTTCGGCCTGGACCACCTCGTCTCCGAGCAGGAGGCGGCCCCGGAGGAGGTCGAGGCCATACGCCGATGGCTCGACCGCGAAGGAACCTGTCTGCTCCTGGCGCCGCACCACGACGTCGGCCTCACCGACGACCTGAAGCAACGGCAGATGGAATACCGCCACCACGGCGACGAGCTCGTGCCCCGCCAGCAGCGCTTCGGGCAGTACACCCGCTCGCTGATGAAGGGCCTCGGGGTGCCCGTGATCAACCAGTTCGGCCTCCGCCCCGCCGTCGTCTCGGGGACCGACCAGATCGCGCCCCTGACCATCGACAAGGACCTGGACGACCTGGGTTTGCTGAGCGGCGTGACGACCTTCAACTTCCACCTGCACCTGCCCCATTATGCCGTGACGGAGGACGACGCGAGCCCGGTCCGCGTGCTGGCCAGGCAACCCATCGACCTTTCCCGCCCCCACCCCTTCACGGCCGCCGGGAATCGCGAGTTCAACTCGTTCCTCTGGATGCCGCCGGGAAGGGAACGCGGGGGGGACATCTTCCTCGCAGACTCGACGATCTTCACCACGCTGTTTGGAGGCACGGAGAGCCTGGAGCACTTCTGGCACAACGTGGCGAAGATGCGGGCTCCGGCGTAGGGGC
>DASWQX010000148.1:0-3767 GCA_036403495.1 Thermoanaerobaculia bacterium | reverse complement strand
GACTTCCTGCGCGCGACCGTCGAGAGCGGCGCGCGGCCATTCCGCGCCGTGCCGCCGCTCACCGCCTATCCGGAGGACGACCTGCTGAGCGACCTCGTCCGCGAGGCGAGCGCCGAGATGGTGGACCTCGGGGTGGAGGAGGCGGAGGACGATCTGCTGCGGGAGATCGCGGCGGCGATCGTGGAGGTGGACCTGGACCGCTGAGGAAGCTGCCGCCCCTACCGGGGCTGGCCCCTCACTCCCCCGGCCCCTCTCTCCCAGCCCTCCACCCGCCCGCCGGGGAGAGAGGGGAGAAAGACAATGCAGGGACCCAGGAGCGGCCTCATCGGAGGGCCCCCCTCTTCTCCCCGCCGGGTGGGTGGAGGGCTGGGAGAAGAGGGCCGGGGTGATGAGGGGCCAACGCCAGAGCTGAGGTCGCTGGTACGGGCCGCTGGTACGGGTGTTGCTGTTGCGTCTTCACATGACGTGGAGAAGCCTCCTTCTGGGCCGCCGGCTGGCCACCGACGAGCAGGCCGAGCAGGCGATCGGCGTCTGGGCGGGGGTGCCGGCGCTGGGGCTCGACGGGTTGGGCTCCTCGGCCTACGGCCCGGAGGCGGCGCTCACCATCCTCATGCCGCTCGGCGCGGCGGGCCTTCATTACATCGCTCCGCTCACGGCGCTGCTGCTCGTCCTGCTCGCGCTGCTCTACACCTCGTACCGGCAGACGATCACCGCCTATCCGAACGGCGGCGGCGCCTACACGGTCGCCAAGGAGAACCTCGGGGTGAACGCGGGGCTGCTGGCCGCGGCGGCGCTGATGATCGACTACGTGCTGAACGTCGCGGTCGGCATCTCCGCGGGGATCGCGGCCCTCGTCTCGGCCGTCCCGGCGCTCCATCCGTACACGCTCTGGCTCTGCCTGGGAGCGCTGGCGATCGTCACCCTGGTCAACCTGCGCGGCACGGCCGAGTCGGGGGTGGTGTTCGCGCTGCCGACCTACCTCTTCCTGGGGAGCTTCTTCGTGCTGCTGGGGCTGGGGCTGGCGCGGGCGCTCCTCGCCGGGGGGCATCCCAGGCCGGTGGTGCCGCCTCCTCCTCTCGCCGCGGCCTTCGCTCCCGCGGGCGTCTGGCTGCTGATCCGGGCCTTCGCCAGCGGCTGCACGGCGATGACGGGGGTGGAGGCGGTCAGCAACGGCGTCAATGCCTTCCGCGAGCCGCGGGTGAAGAACGCGCAACGCACGCTCACCGCGATCGTGGTCAGCCTCGGGGTGCTCCTCGGCGGCATCGCGTACCTGTCGCACGCGTTCAGGATCGGCGCGATGGACCAGACGAAGCCGGAGTACCAGAGCGTGCTGTCGCAACTGGCGGCGGCGCTGGTGGGGCGGGGCGTCTTCTACTACGTGGCGATCGGCAGCCTGCTGGCGGTGCTGACGCTGTCGGCCAACACCAGCTTCGTCGGCTTCCCCCGGCTTTGCCGGCTGATCGCGCGGGACCGCTTCCTGCCGGCCGCGTTCGCTGCCGCCGGCCGCCGGCTGGTGTTCTCGGTCGGGATCCTCTTCCTGACCCTCACGTCGGGGCTGCTCCTCGTCGTCTTCCGCGGGATCACGGACCGCCTGATCCCGCTCTTCGCGCTCGGCGCGTTCCTCGCCTTCACGCTGTCGCAGAGCGGCATGGTGATGCACTGGTGGCGGCAGAAGGGGAACGGCGGCCCGGTGCGGCGGCATCTCGCCGTCAACGGCCTCGGCGCCGCGATGACGGCGGCGGCCCTGGCGGTGATCGTCGCCGCGAAGTTCCTGGCGGGGGCCTGGATCACCCTGCTCGCGATCCCCCTGCTGATCCTGCTGTTCAAGGGCGTCCGCGGCTATTACGACCGGGTGGACCGCGAGCTCTGGCGGCCGGGGCCGCTCGACCTGGCGGTGAACGATCCGCCGGTGGTGGTGATCCCGACCGAAGCCTGGAACCGGCTGACGAAGAAGGCGTTGCGGTTCGCCATGATGCTGTCGCCCGAGGTCGTGGCCGTCCACCTGAGCGCGCTCGAGGGGGAGGACGCGGAGAAGGAGTCGCGAGCCTTGACGGAGCAATGGCGGGTGGACGTCGAGCAGCCGGCGCGCGAGGCGCGCCTGCCGCTGCCGCGGCTGGTCTGCCTCCGCACCCCCTACCGGAAGTTCCTCGAGCCGCTGCTCGGCTTCCTCGACAAGGTGAAGGCGGAGTATCCGGAGCGCACGATCGCCGTGGTCGTCCCCGAGCTGGTCAAGAACCACTGGTGGCAGTGGGCTCTGCACAGCCGGCGGGCGCGCCGCCTCCGCATCGCCCTGCTGCGGAAGGGCGGGGCGCGGACGGTGGTGATCGGCGTGCCCTGGCATCTGGAGAGCGACGCGCCGCCGGCCGAACCAGGTTGACATCATATTAAAGACACCTTAAATTAACCCTGTTTCGGGGGTGCACCCAATGCCACGGGCGGTCCACGCGGACCGCGCTTGAAACTTCAACGTCGCGCTTCCCTGTGAGTGGCGCGAGACAGGAGAAGACATGCATAGGAGCACCTCAAGACTGGCGAGTTGGGTGGTGGTTCTGGGGACCCTGCTGGCGATGCCGGCCCTGGCCGTCTCCACGACCATCACGACCATCACGAGCGGAGTCGACCTCTTCTCGACCTCGACGGGAACAGTGGCCGACTTTGCGATCAGCCCTCTGCCGGCGGGCTTTTTCTGCGCGGGCTCGCCCCCGTTCTCAGGGACGGTTCCCCTGACCGGCGTGCCGCTGACCACGGTGCCCGCCGGTATCGCGGGCACCACGGACACCATCGTGGAGCGGCTGGCGAATGGCGTCTTCAGCAGTTCGGGGACGACCACGATCCCGGTCATCCTGCGCGCGATGAAAATGCGGAGCGCCAGCAATCTCTCGGTCTCCTGCTCGGGCGTGGGGACCACCCAATGGCAGGTGGACGTCTGCCTTTGTGGCACGCAGACGCAGACGTCGATCACGGCCAGCATCGACCCGGCCTGCGGGGTCTGCGGAACCTTCAACGGCTCCCTCTCGGTCAACGCCTGCCTGCGGTTCACCCGGCTGGACAACGGCGATGTGCTCGGGCCGGTGTCGCAGACGCTCAGGGTGGGCATCGTCTCCATGCCCTGGTGCTACCAGGCCGGTACGAGGGAGACGGTGGTCACCCGTCCGTTCACGGTGGACACCGATTGCAACGGCACGACCGATCGCGCTGTGCCGGCGACCTCGAATTTCCATCCCGGCTGGAGCTGCTCGAACGTCGGCCAGGACTGCTGGACGCGGTTCGCCAGCCTGACGCACTGCCACCCCGACTACAACACTCCGCCCTCGGGACATCTGCACTGCGTGAATCCGGTCTGCGGACCAGAGTGAGGCTTCGGACAGGTTGACGACCAGGGCCGGCCGGCGGACCGGCCCTTTCCATTTTCGCCTTTCCGGCGCTCATGGTACTTTCCGGCGCCATGCGTCGTCTCCTCCGGCCCGCGATCGTCCTCGTCCTCCTGCTGCTGGCCGCGGCGTATCTCGCCTACCAGTACTGGCCGCGCGAGCGGGCGGGGGTGCCGGTGGGGCTGCCGGCGCGGCTGCTGGCGTCGGGGGAGTACGGCGCCTGCCTCTGGCTGCCGTATCCGCACCAGAACCTCGGCAAGCTGGCGAACTCGATCGGCGACGGTCCGGCCTACCTGGCGGCGGCGGCGCGGGTGGCGGAGCTGCCGGCGCCGGTGATGCGGCCGTTCGGACCGTTCACGGTGCCGCCGTCGAGCGAGATCGTGGCCTGCTCGGACC
>DASWQX010000147.1:0-2774 GCA_036403495.1 Thermoanaerobaculia bacterium | reverse complement strand
TTCACCGATCCCGAGAAGTCGCGCGTCGGCTTCGGCGCCCTCCTGCTGGCGGTCAACGACGACCAGGGCGAGCTGGTCTTCGCCGGCAAGGTCGGCGTCGGCTTCACGGATGCCACCCTGAGCGAGATGCGCGCCCAGATGGACAAGCTGGAGATCAAAAAGGCCGCCTTCAAGAACCCACCGCGCGGCGCCGAGGCGCGCCGCAGCCACTGGCTGAAGCCGAAACTGGTGGCCGAGGTGTCGTTCACGGAATGGACGCGCGACGGCTCCCTGCGCCACTCGACGTTCCAGGGGCTCCGCGAGGACAAGAATCCGGAGGAGATCGTGCGCGAAAAGGCCGAGAAGGTCGCCACCGCCGCCGCAGCAGCTCCCAAGAAGGCCGCCCCGAAGGCGGGGAGCGCCAAGAAGGGCGAAATCGAGATCGCCGGCGTCCGCTTCAGCAATCCCGGCAAGGTGCTCTACCCCGAGCAGGGGGTGACCAAGGGGGAGCTGGGCTACTACTACGAGCGGGTCGCCGACTGGATCCTCCCCCATCTCGTGAACCGCCCGCTGACGCTGGTGCGCTGCCCGGAGGGGCGCGCCAAGCAGTGCTTCTACCAGAAGCACGTCAACGAGCGCTTCCCGCCGGAGGTCTACCGGGTGGACGTCGGCGAGCCCGAGCCCTACGGCGCCATCGATTCCCTGGCGGGACTGCTCTCGCTGGCTCAGATGGGGGTGCTGGAGATCCACATCTGGGGCGCCCACCGCGACCGCATCGAGCAGCCCGACTACGTGGTCTTCGACTTCGATCCCGACGAGGGTCTCGGCTGGGACCGGGTGGTCGAGGGCGCGCTCGCCATGCGCGCCTACCTCGGCGACCTCGGCCTCAAAACCTTTTTAAAGACCACCGGCGGCAAGGGTCTCCACGTGGTGCTCCCGATCACCCGCAAGGATGGCTGGGACGACGTGAAGGCCTTCACCAAGGCGGTCGCCGAGGCGATGGTCGCCAAGGAGCCCGACCGGTACACCTCGAAGCTCCCGAAGGCCAGCCGCAAGGGGAAGATCTTCATCGACTACCTGAGGAACGGCCGCGGCGCCACCTCCATCTGCGCCTACTCCACCCGCGCCCGCGCCAACGCACCGGTCTCGGTTCCCCTCTTCTGGGAGGAGCTGGAGACCGACGTCCGCGGCAACACCTACACCCTCCGCACCCTCCCCGAGCGCTTGGACGGCCTGAAGTCCGACCCCTGGGCCGACTTCTTCAAGGTGCGGCAGTCGATCACGGCGGCGATGAAGAAGAAGGTGGGGATGCGGTAGGCGGCGGCTGAAGAAGGCGATCGCCCGATCGTCCCCGCCCGGGCATAAATGCCCGGGCTACGCTGAAAACGAAAAGCCGGCTGAAGCCGGCTCCGATCATGGCCGGAGAGATTCGAGCCTCCTTCAGGAGGCTTTTTGGTTGAAACGTAGCGCGGGCATTTATGCCCGGGCGTCGGAGGTCGCCGCCGGTAGAATCGCCGGAGTGAGGTCAGCCGACTTTCCGCTCCCGCACTTCCCTTACAGCGGAGACGATTTCCTCAGAAGAAAGCCCCAAGTCAACCCCCTCAACGTCCAAGGGAGATGTCTTGGAACGGACGAGAGAAATCTCGAATTCGCTCCCGTCTCGCCGCTTGATTCGAACCCCGCCCTTCCGCTGTACCTCATCCAGGACCGTTGCAAGCTTCTGCCGGGCTTCCGAAAAGGTATACACATTCATAGGGAAACCTCCAAGACCTCGACACCAACCCGGCGAGCCGCGTCTCGTAACCCCCCGTCGACGGTCAGCAGAGGAGATCGGTACTGTAGGCTACAGGCGACCAGATAAGCGTCGTAAGCGTAGATATCCAGTTGGTGGCTAAGATCAAGCGCCTGTCCTAAATCGATGGCGGTCAGGCGGATCGCAATACGCTTGTATGCCTCAATGGCTGCTTTTGCCTCCGCCAGGGAGATACGACGGCGTTTAAACATGGCGGAGAAGGCATTACCCACCTCAATCGGCAGAGAGACCGGAGAGAGAAGCTCGACACCTTCTGTAAGCCGGATCAACGCAGGCTTGTGGACCTCGTTGGTGACTACGGCTATCACCGCGGAGGTGTCGATGACGACCGAGTCGGCCATGGCAGTACAATTGTACCACTCGGTCGGCCCCCGGACAGCTCAACCGGTCTTTGGTACCCTACCGCATGCCGCGCCGCCCCCTCCCCCGCCTCACCGACCGGCAGCCGCTGGGAAAGAGCGGCCTGCAGGTCGGTCCGGTCTGCCTGGGCATGGTGCCGGGAGCTGAAACCGTGCTCGCGGCCTTCGATGCCGGCATCAACTTCTTCTTCCTCTCGGTCGACATGCACTGGCCGCTGTACGAGGGGACGCGGCGCGGCCTGGAGGCCCTCCTCGCCCGCGGTGGCGGCGTGCGCGACGAGATCGTGGTCGGCGTCGTGTCCTATCTGGAGCAGCCCCTGTTCCAGGCCTTCCAGGTCCATGAGGTGATCAACGCGGTCACCGGCCTCGAGCGGGTCGATCTGATAATCGCGGGCGCGGTGTCGAACCCGGCCAGCCTCGACTCCCGCCTGGAGCCGATGACCTACGCCCGCGACCTCAAGTTTCGTGGGGCACGGGCCATCGGAGCCTCCTTCCACGACCGCCGCCAGGCCGTGCAGGCCGCCACGCTCGATCAGCTCGACATCCTGTACGTGCGCTACAACACCGCCCACCCGGGCGCGCGGACCGACCTGTTCCCTTTTCTGCCGCCCGTCCGCACCAGC
>DASWQX010000146.1:0-1888 GCA_036403495.1 Thermoanaerobaculia bacterium | reverse complement strand
GTGATGGCCGCCGACGGCAAGGAGATGCCGGGCGGCGCCTTCAAGGTGGTCGACAAGGAGGTGGGGAACGGCACCGCTCCGACCCGCCTGCTCGCCACCTTCCAGCCGCCGGCGGGCCTGGCGCCCGGCAGCTACTCGCTGCGGGTCACGGTGACCGACGGCGCCGGCAAGGCGGAGAGCAGCAACAGCCCGTTCGCGGTGGGCGGGGCGGGGGCGAGCAAGAGCCGCTGACGCCGATGCGCGGAGGATGGATCATCGGCCGGACGATCGGAAGCGTCTGCCTCGCCGCCGCCGTGACGGCGGCGACGGCGGCGGCGTGGGCTGAAGCCGCCGCGCCGCCGGCCCAACCCTCGTTCGCGGCCACCACCCAGGTGCTGTCGATCGAGGTGCCGGTGCAGGTGGTGCGCGACGGCGAGCCCGTCCGCGGCCTCCAGGCCGGCGATTTCCAGGTCTGGGAAGGGCGGCGCCGGCTGCCGGTCACCGGTTTCGAGGTGCTCGACCTCGCGGCCGCCGCCGGCGGCAAGGCCCCGCAGGTGCCGGCGGCGGCACGGCGGCACTTCCTCCTCCTCTTCGACCTCGCCTTCTCCGAGCCCAAGTCGGTGGTGCGGGCGCGGCGGGCGGCGGCCGGCCTCCTCGACCAGCTCAAGGGGACCGACCTGGTGGCCGTAGCCACCTACAGTGCCCTGCGTGGGCCCCAGCTCGTGCTCGGCTACACCGCCGACCGGCGGCAGATCGAGAACGCCCTCGCCTCGCTCGGCCTCCCCGACCTGGTCCATCCGATCGACCCGCTCCGCCTGGTCCTCCAGGAGATGCTGGGCGCGGGGAGCGTCGCCGCCGGCGCCCGCCCCCTCCCCCGCGATTCCCTGGCCGACGTCACCGACCCCGCGGTCCTCGCGCCGCTCCAGTTGCTCGCCCAGGGCATCGAGCAGGCCGACCGCTCGGCCCTCAAGGCGCAGGTGGAGACCTTCACCCGCTCGCTCTCCGACCTCGCCCGCCAAATGGCGCTGGTGGAGGGGCGCAAGTACCTGGTCTTCCTCTCCGAGGGGTTCGACGCCAGCCTGCTCCAGGGGACGGCCGACCAGGACCGCCAGGACGCCATGCGCGAGGAGGTGCTCAGCGGCGAGGCCTGGCGCGTCATGCCGGAGGAGCGCTACGGCCTGACCGAGACCACCAACGCCGTCGAGCGGATGCTCGAGGAGTTCCGCCGCGCCGACTGCACGATCCAGGCGGTGGACATCGGCGGCCTCCACGCCGGCGGCGACCAGGGGCCGCCGCGGGTGGCCGGGCGCGACAGCCTGCTGGTGATGGCCCGCGGCACCGGCGGCGACCTCTACGAGCGCTTCAACGACCTCGGCGCGGCGATGAGCCAGATGCTCCACCGCACCAGTGTCACCTACGTGCTCTCGATCGAACCCGAGAAGCCGCCGGAGAGAGCGGCGGCCGAGGGGGAGTACCACCGGCTGCGGGTCGAGCTCAACCACCCGATCCACGGCGCCCGCCTGGTCCACCGGCCGGGCTACTACCCGCCGAAGGCGTACGCCGCCGAGGAACCGATCGAGAAGCTCCTCGCCGCCGCCAACCAGGTGATGAGCGGCGAGGAGAGCGACGCCGTCGGCATCGGGGTGCTGGCGGCGCCCTTCCGGGGGGCGGGGGAGAAGGCGAACGTGCCGGTGCTGATCGACATCGCCGGCTCCGCGCTGCTCGCCGGGCCGCAGCCGGCGACCCTGCCGGTCGAGATCTACGCCTACGCCCTCGACGGCGGCGGCGCGGTCCACGACTTCTTCACCCAGACGGTCGGCCTCGACCTCGCCAAGACCGGCCCCTCGGTGCGGCAGGACGGCCTCGAGCTCTTCGGCCACCTCGACCTCCTGCCCGGCGACTACTCGCT
>DASWQX010000145.1:0-4369 GCA_036403495.1 Thermoanaerobaculia bacterium | reverse complement strand
GCCGAGCGCTTCCTGCTCGCCGGTGAGGACCGCCGCCTGCTGACCGGTTTTCCGGAGCGTCTGGAGGCCGCGCGCGTGGTCCTAGAAGGCGATCCCAAGCCGCATCAGGCCGCCGAGGCGCTGGAGCCGCTCGCCGGCGAGGAGCTTCTGCTGTTACGGGACGAGCGCGGCTGGGTTCACCGTTATCTCGCCGAGCTCCGGCCGCTATCCCTGGCGCTGCGCGGCGCCGACCTGCTGGCGGCCGGCGTGCCGCCGGGCCCCCGGATCGGCGAGGCGCTGCGTGCCACGCGGCGCGCCCGGCTCGACGGCCAGGTCGACCAGCCGGGAGAGCTGCGCTACGCTCTGGCGGTCGCCAAAGGAGATCCTTGATCCGCTCACGCATCGTGACTGCCTTCCTGCCGCTCGCCCTCCTGCTGCCGTGCGCGGCCCGGGCGGACGACCGCTCGACCGAGATCCTCCGCTACGAGTGCCGGACCGACAGCTCCCGCCGCGAGACGACGCTGTTCGCCAACGGCACCATCCGGCTGCGCCGCGGCAAGATCGGCAACGAATTCATGGGCCTCGCCGAGTTGGGGCGGGACGCGCTCGAGGGCTACGTCAATCGCCTCGCCAAGGAGGACCTCACCAACGTGACGAGCCCGGTGCCGGGGCCCGGGGGCGCCTGGGTCGAGCGCTGCACCCTGCGCTTGCAGCTCCCCGGCAAGGAGCTCCAGAGCTTCGAGTTCGGCCCGTTCGATCCGCTGCAGCTCAACTTCGCGCACGTCCTGCAGATCGCGAAGGAGCTTGAGAAGAAGGTCACGGTGGTCAAGGACAAGGACGAGCTGCCGGCCGACTACGATCCCAGGCCGGGCGACGTGCTGAAGCGGATCGGCGACGGTCTCCGCTTCCGCATCATCGCCTTCACCGGCGACAACAAGGGGATCGAGCTGGAGGGGCTCGACCAGCCGCTGGAGATCTACATCAACCGGAACGAGATCCGGAAGAAATTCACGGTCCTGGTGTCGAGGGAGCAGTGAAGCCGGGCGTCCGGATCACCGGCGGCGAGTTCCGCGGCCGCGGCCTCGCCGTGCCGCCAGGCGCGAGGCCGACCGAGGGGCGCGTCCGCGAGGCGCTCTTCTCGATCTGGAACGACCGCCTCGCCGGCGCGCGAGTCCTCGACCTCTTCGCGGGGAGCGGCGTGGTCGGGCTGGAAGCGCTGGGGCGAGGAGCGCTCTCAGCCCTCGCCGTCGATCAGGGATTGCAGGCGGTGAAGACGCTGGAGGCCAACGCCGCCAAGCTGGGAGAAGGATTGCTGGAGATCCGCCGCCTCACCCTCCCCGAAGGCCTCGCCCGTCTCCCACCCGGCGCCTTCGACCTCGTCTACGCCGATCCCCCCTACAACTTCGCCGCCTACGGCGAGTTGCTGGAAGCCGTGGCGCCTCTGCTGGCTCAGGACGGCGAGATTGCCGTGGAGCACTCCTCGCGGCGGGAGCTGGCGATCGAGGTGGGACCGCTGACGCGGGTGGACGTGCGGCGGTACGGCGAGAGCGCGATCAGCTTCTACAGGCGTGGACCGGAGTAGGATATGTCCGGTGAGACTGGAAGGAGAGCGCAATGAAGACCCATACATTCAAGGTGACCGTCCCCGAGGATCATCAACTGGAGATCCATCTCCCCTCCGATTTTCCTGCCGGTCCTGCCGAGGTCATCGTCTTGGCCTCCTCCGGCAGTAAGACCCTCTCTGCAAGCCAGAAAGATATGGTGCTGGCTCTCGAGGAGCTGAAGGCGCTCAAATTGACGCCCGAGGAAGAGCGAATTCTCGACGAATTCGAGGAGTTCCAGCAGCAGCACCCGATCAACCTGTCAAGCCTCGGGGAAGAGGATTCATGAGGCTGATTCCCGATACGAATACGCTCAATTATCTCCTGAAAGGGCGCCCGCTGGTGGTCGAACGTTTCGGGGAGGCCAATCGGGAAGGAGCCGAGTTTCTGCTGAGCTCCGTCACCCATTTTGAGCTGACGCGATACCTGGATCTCAAGGGGGCTCATCGGTTAAGGCGGGCCTACGAAAGGATTACGAAGTCATGGCGTCGCTGCAATCTCGACTTCGAGGATTGGGGAACCGCCGCCGGCCTCTGGGCCAGGCGTCATCGGCTTGGCCGTTCCATCTCGGATCTCGATCTGCTTCTGGCTGCTTTGACCCGTCGCGAGAACGCGGTGCTCATCACAAGCAACGTAAGGCACTTCGTCGACTTGGGAATAGACTACGAGGACTGGGCCTCGCCGGTCTGAGTTATCGCAGGAAGAACGCCAACTCCTCCAGGTTGATCCGCAGGTCGACGTTCTTGAGCGGCACGTCGTCGCGGCGCTTGACGCGGACGGGGGCGAAGTTGAGGACGCCCTTGATGCCGGCGTCGGCCAGGGCGTCGTAGTTCTCCTGGGCGGCTTCGGCGGGGACGGCGAGGACGCCGATCTCGGCTTCGCTCTCGCGGACGACCTCGGCGAGCTCCGCGGAGGAGCGGACGGTCAGGTCCGCCAGCCGGCGGCCGATCTTCTTCGGGTCGTTGTCGACCGCCGCCACCACGCGGAAGGCGCCGTAGTTGAAACCGAGGTATTGCGCCAGTGCGCTCCCCAGGTTCCCCATGCCGACGATCACCAGCGCCCGCCGGCGGTCGAGGCCGAGCAGCGAGTTCAAGTGGTCGGCCAGGGCGTCGACGTCGTAGCCGACGCCGCGGATGCCGAACTCGCCGAACTGCGCGAGGTCCTTGCGGATCTGGGTCGCCGAGAGGTTGTAGCGCTGCGCCATCTCCTGGGAGGAGACCCGGCTGACGCCGAGCTCCTGGAGATGTCGCAGACAGCGCAGGTAGAACGACAGCCGGTTGAGGGTGAGCGGGGAGACCTCCTCCTGCTCGCCGCCGGTTACTTCGCGGCGGTCGCTGCGATCAGCCACTGGAGAAGGCCCGTGGGCCAGATCCCGAGCGCCAGGGTCCCCAGGGCGGCGACCACGGCCGCGGTACGGCCCCAGATGTCGATCAGCAGCCCTTCCGGCTGCCGCGTCTCTGGTTTCATGTAGAGGACATAAAGGACGCGGAGGTAGTAGAAGACGCCGACCAGGCTTGCCATCACGCCGGTGATCGCCAAGCCCACGTGTCCGTCGCCCACCGCTTTCAGGAACACCACGTACTTGCCGAGGAAGCCGACGGTTGGCGGGATGCCCCCCAGCGACAGCATGCAGACGGCGAGGCAGCCGCCGAGCAGCGGATAGCGGTAGCCCCAGCCGGCGAGGTCCGAGATCAGGTGCTGCTCGCCGGGGCGGCCGTAGAGCATCGAGACGACGGTGAAGGCGCCGGCGTTCATCAGCACGTAGGCCAGCAGGTAGACCAGCACCGGCATCAGCGAGGCGCGGTCGAGCGTCACCAGCGCCAGCAGCAGGTAGCCCATGTGGGCGATGCCGGAGTAGGCGAGCATGCGCTTGATGTCGCGCTGCACCAGGGCGAGCAGGTTGCCTACCACCATCGAGAGCACGGAGAGGATCGCCACCACCGTCGACCAGCGGGCCACGTTGTGCGCGCCGCCCCCCTGCACGACGGCGTCGAGCAGCCGGTAGAGCACCAGCGCGCTCGCTACCTTGGGGGCCACCGAGAGGAAGGCCACGAAGGGGGAGGGAGCGCCCTGATAGGTGTCCGGCGACCAAGCATGGAAGGGGACGAGGCTCATCTTGAAGCCGAAGCCGGCGACCAGCAGCAGGATGCCGAGGGTGGCCAGCACCGGCACGGAAGGCGCGGCGGCGAAGGCGGCGCCGATCGCCGCGAAGCGGGTCGAGCCGGTGGCGCCGTAGACCAGCGCGATGCCGTAGAGCACGAAGGCGCTGACGAAGGCGCCCATCAGGAAGTACTTGATCGCCGCCTCGCCGGAGATCGACAGCCGCCGGTGGTAGGCCGCCAGCGAGTAGAGGCAGAGCGAGAGGAGCTCGAGGGCCAGGAAGATCGTCAGCAGCTCGGTGGCGCGCAGCATCAGCAGCAGGCCGGTGGCGCACCAGAGGAGCAGGGCATGATACTCGCCGGAGAGAATCTTCTCCCGCCGCAGATAGCCCTGCGAGGCCAGCAGGCAGAGCGCCGTGGCGAGCAGGATGACGTACGAGAAGGCCGCGGTGGTCGGGCTCGTCTCCAGCAGGCCGTGGAAGGTCGCTCCCAGGTCGGTCACGGTGTGGCCGGGCGTCACGTAGTAGACCGCCCAGGCCGCGATGAGCGTCGTCAGCAGGGAGAGCGCCGTGAAGGCCCGGCGCAGGGCGGGGGAGATCGCTTCGAGCATCAGCACCAGCACGCCGCCCGCGCAGAGGACGATCTCCGGCAGCAGCACCATCCAATCCGAGCGGTTCATCGGCCAGCCTC
>DASWQX010000144.1:0-3202 GCA_036403495.1 Thermoanaerobaculia bacterium | reverse complement strand
AGATCCCCTTCCTCGGCCGCTCGGGCGCGCCGCCGGAGCGGCAGATCCCGGTGAGCGACCTGCGGGTCTCCGTCGAGGGATCGCGGATCGTGCTCCGCTCGGCCCGCCTCGGCAAGGAGGTGATCCCGCGCCTGACCTCCGCCCACAACTTCTGGCGCGGCAGCCTCGGCGTCTACCGCTTCCTCTGCATCCTGCAGTCGCAGGGGGTGCTCGGCGGCGTGGGCTGGAGCTGGGGACCGCTCGAGAGCGCTCCCTTCCTGCCGCGGGTCACCTGCGGCCGGCTGGTCCTCGCCCGCGCCTCCTGGTGGATGACGCAGGACGAGATCAAGGCGCTGACCAAGGCCACAGGAGCCGAGCGCTACCGGCAGATCCAGGAATGGCGCCGGAAGCGCAACCTGCCCCGTCTGATCGCCCTCGTCGACGCCGACAACGAGCTGCTCATCGACCTCGACAACGTGCTCTCGATCGAGACCTTCATCGACGTGGTCGAGGAGCGGGACCAGGCGCGGATCGTCGAGTTCTTCCCCGGCCCGGACCTGCTCGCCGCCTCCGGCCCCGAAGGGCGCTTCCTGAACGAGATCCTGATCCCCTTCACCCGCCGGCCGCCGGTCCCGAACGACGCCGTCACCGCCGTCGCTGCCACCCCGAAGCCCAGGCCGGCCCTGGCCACCGCCGGGGCGGCGCCGCTGCCGCGCTCCTTCCCGCCCGGCTCCGAGTGGCTGTACGCCAAGCTCTACACCGGCACCGCCACCGCCGACGGCCTGCTGCGCGAGGTGGTGGCGCCGGTGGCCCGCGACGCCGTGGCGGCCGGCGAGGCGGACGGCTGGTTCTTCATCCGCTACGGCGACCCGGAATGGCATCTGCGCGCCCGCTTCCACGGTAATCCGGCCAAGCTCCAGTCGGGGGTGCTCACCCGCCTCCATTCGGCGCTCGCGCCGCTGCTCGCCGATGGCCGCCTCTGGCGGGTGCAGCTCGACACCTACGAGCGGGAGGTGGAGCGCTACGGCGGCCCAGAGGGGATCGGCCTCGCCGAGCGCCTGTTCCAGATCGACAGCGAGGCCGTGCTCGACATCCTCGAGATGCTCGAAGGGGACGCGGGGGCCGACCTCCGCTGGCGCCTCGCCCTGCGCGGCGTCGACATGCTGCTCGGCGACCTCCGCTTCGACCCCGAGACCCGGGTGCGGGTGATGCGCGGCATGCGCGAGGGGTTCGCGCGCGAGTTCGGCGGCGGCAAGGGGCTGCGCGTGCAGCTCGACCTGCGCTACCGGCAGGAGTCGCGGAGCCTGGCGCCGCTGCTCGATTCGGCCGGCGACGCCGAGAGCGACCTGGCACCGGCGCTGGAGGTCCTGCGCCGGCGCTCCGAGCGCAACGCACCGATCGTCGAGGAGCTGCGCGCTCTGGAGGCCGCCGGGCGCCTCAACCAGTCGCTCGCCGAGCTGGCGCCGAGCCTCGTGCACATGCACGTCAACCGGATTATCCGCTCCGCCCAGCGGGCGCACGAGATGGTGCTCTACGACTTCCTCTACCTGCTCTACGAGTCGAAGGCCGCCCGCGAACGCAAGGGCGACCGCCCTCCCAAGGCCAGGAAGGAGAAGGCGGCGCCGGTGCCGGAAGAAGGAGCCGCGGCCGGTTAGTTCTAGTTTGTCAGATTGCCCGCCCCCGCCCGGGCATGAATGCCCGGGCTACGCTTCAACCGAAAAGCCGGGTGAACCCGGCTCCTGGAGGAGCGGCTCTGACTTCGGAGCCGGCTTCAGCCGGCTTTTCGTTTCCAACGTAGCCCGGGCAATTATGCCCGGGCGGGGCGGTCGCCCTCAGCGGCTTCGCGGCGGCACGTCGCTCAGCAGCAGCCGGTCCCACTCCGGCTCCACCGGCGTCGCGGCGGCGAGCAGGGCGAGCCCCACGCCGGCCGAGCCGGTGAGGAAACCGGGATCGGTGCGCCAGTCGAGCTCCTCGCCCTCGCCGACGATCCACATCCGGTACCCGCCGATCCCCTCCCCTGGCTCGCGGTAGGCCAGCGTCCGCTCGACCCAGACGAGGGCCGCCGCGCGGAGGGTCGGATCGCCCGTCGCCTGGTACAGGCGGTTGTAGAGGTGCGCCGCGCCCACCGCGCCATGGCAGATGCCGGCGTCGACGACGCCGGATTTCTCGACGTCGCGGCCGGCGGCGGCGCGGGCGACGGCGATGGCTTCGCGCTCCCACTCCGGCTCCCCCACCGCTCGCGCCGCCAGCAGCAGCGTGGCGGCGATGCCGAGGTCGCCGTAGCACCAGGCGAGACGGGTGGGCCGCGGCTCGACGCCGGGCGCGATGTTGTAGGGGAAGACCGCGCTCTCTTCCGGCGGCAGCTTCTGGGCGAGCAGCCAGGCGACGGCGCCGTCCAGGAGCTCGCGGGCGTCGACGCCGGCGGCGCACGCCCGCGCCAGCACGCCGATCACTCCCGGCACGCCGTGGGCCACGCCGACGTTGTAGTTCCCCTCCGGGAAGGTCACCAGCTCGCGCTCGATCATCAGCTCGGGCCCGGTGCACCAAGTGATCAGCCCGCCGGCCTGCCGCTCCGCGACCTCCCCGAGGCGGACCACCGTGCTCTCCAGGCACTCCCGGCCGCCGGGCCGGGGGAGGCGCTCGAGGGCGTAGACGCCGAAGCCGACGAGCCCCGAGATCAGGTCGTACTGCCCCTTCCAGGGAGTGAGCCGGAGGTGCTCGGCGAGCGCCGACGCCACCTCCTCGCCGGGATCCTCTCCCCCCTCGTCCTCGAACAGCCGGCCGCGCAGGTGCTCCAGGGTCCAGGCGACGCCGGAGAAGCCGCTGTAGAGCCCGGGCGGCGCCTGCATGCCGCCGGTGGCGTCGATCGCCCGTTCGAGCAACTGCATCGCCAGGTCGTCGTACCCCTGCTCCGGGCGGACCGCATCGAGGTACGTGAAGAAGCAGGCCAAGCCGGCGTCGCCGCCCGCGAGCGAAGGCCCCCGGCGGAGCCAGGTCGGCTCCTGCGGGCGCGGCTGGCCGACGGTCGCGCGGAGCTCGCCGGCGATCTCATCGACTCCGCGCAGAACGCTCTCGGCCGCGTCGGGAGACAGGATCGGGGTCCAGTTGGAAGGGGTGTCTCGGTCGCTCATCAGGAGCGGGAGTCTATCGCGGGCGATTCGCCGCCGCAAAAGCTCTCCGCCGCCGGCGACGGTCCGCGATCCACCTGCTATCCTTGCCGCCC
>DASWQX010000143.1:0-2449 GCA_036403495.1 Thermoanaerobaculia bacterium | reverse complement strand
CAAACCGTCGCCGAGGGCAGGGTCTGACTGGGGCAGGCTGCGCCTTACCCTCCTGAATCCGCCCTCCCGGCCTGCCGTAGGTTCGTCAGCGGCCTCCTCACGGGGAGTGGCAGATGGAACGACAAACCCTTCGAGGAGACGTCCCGCCGTCCCGTGCCCTGCCCAGGGTGTCGTGGACGGGCTGGGAACGTCTCTACGCCCTCCGATCAACCGCAGCTCCTAGAGACGTAATTTAAGTTCCGCCGGCCGGCACCCCGTCATCACCCCTCCGGCGCAAACACCGCGTGGAACCCCAGATGCACGGGCGAGTCCAGCGGCACCACCGCCACCGGTCCCGCCGCCACCCTGAAAGCATCGAAGACCAGGAACGCGCTCTCGCCCGTAGCGGCGTCGAAGCGCTGGCAGATCACGGCTCCCCCACCCTCTGGATTCGGCGCGAAGGCCGGCTCGCCCCCCAGGTACCACCCCGGCGGGGCCTGCCAGACCTCCGGGCGGTCGGGATGGGACCAGGAGAGGTGGGCGACCTGATCGAAGAACTTCCGTCCCGGCCGGCCGGTCCGCGAGATCCCCAGCATCCAGAAGTCATCGTAGGGGTGGCCCGCCAGGGCGGGATCGATCGCAGGGAAGTCCGGAGCGCGGTCGTAGGCGATCTCGCGCGTCTCCAGGAGCTTCGCGTTCGGCACGTCGATGACGAAACGGACGGGGCGGCCCGGGCCGACGTCCGCGAACAGGCCGGGGAGCAGATATTGATCGTAGACGGGGCGATCGAGCTCGACGACGTCGACGGTCAAACGATCCTCTTCATCTTCATCGAAGGCGTTGATGCCGTGGAGGACGTAGCGGTTCCCCACCGGCACGGAGGCGACCGGCTCGCCGTCCTCCCGCCGGACGATCAGCAGCTCGCTCCCCCGCTCCGGCTGCCAGCGCAGGGCGTCCATCAGCGTCTCCCCGGCGCCCAGGCGGGCCATGTCGAGCAGGTAGGGGCCGAGATGGAAGATGACGTAGCGGCCGCTCAGGCAGAAGTCGTGGAGCGACGCCGGCATCGCGAGCGGCAGCCGGCGGCGATAGGCGAGGCGGCCGTCCGCGAAAAAGCGGTAGAGGTTGAGGCTCGGCTGGGCCGAGGTGAAGTTGATCCCGAAGTTGAACAGCTCGCCCGTCGCGGGATCGATCTTCGGGTGGGCCGCGAAGGGGCTGACCGGGTTCACCGCGCCGCCGAAGTTGAACGGGCCCCGCGTCTCCAAAGTCTCCGGATCGAGCTCCCAGGGGAGCCCCTGCTCGCCGAAGGCCAGCAGGCGCCCCTCCCAGGGGTAGATGCTGACGTTGAGCGGCGACTCCAGCGCCACCCCCCGCACCAAACGGTCGCCAGGGAAGGCGGTGCCGAACGAGCGGTAGAGCGCCCGCCCCGCGGCCTCCTCCTCGGCGAGCCGGGTACCGCGCACATAGCGGCTGGTGAACCGGGCGCCGCCCTCGCCGAAGCGCAGCGCGCAGACCATGCCGTCGCCGTCCAGCCAGTGGCGGTAGCGCAACCCGCCGCGCTCGAAGCGGGCGGGGCCGTTCAGATAGTAGGTACCGTGCAGAAAGACCGGGATCACGCCCTCGATCCGCGGCTCGCAACGCTGCTCCACCGGCGCCACGAAGGCCCGTTCGAGCCCCGGGGCGTGATCCTCGGTCACCCCACCGCCTCCATCCGGTCCTCCACCAGCCGCTCCGTCCGAAAACGTTCCATCGAAGGGACGTGGAACCGCCACGTATACGTTTCGGACGTCTCCCGGCAAGCCGCTTCGAGCCGCCCGGCCATGGCCGCGAGATCGAACTGGAGGTTGTCGATCTCGATGCCGCGGATGTAGGCGGCGTTGGTGATCGCCCGGGGATCGTCGAGCACGGCGGCGGTGACGGTGGCGAAGGTCCAGCGGGCGAGATCGCGGAGGTTTTCGAGCTGCTCGTCGAGAACCTCGCGGGCCTCGTCCAGGCTGACTCCAACCCGGTAGAAGGTCAGCTCGGCCGCGGCCAGCGCGCCCACATCCATGAATTCGAAGTAGACCGGCTCGGGGGTCTCGAGGATCACGTTTTCCTTCTTCCACCGGTAGTAGGCGGCGAGGACGCGGTGCATGCCGTGATTGATCGGTCCGAGCTGGCCGAAGCGGCGCAGGAAGCCGGGCAGGAAGGTGCGGTCGACGTGCAGGTCGTTGATGAACGGGAAGACGTAGAACGCGAAATAGATCGTCAGCTCCCAGACGTAGCGCAGCGAGAAACACTCCTGGTCGCCGAGCGTGCAGTAGCTGACCGCGAAGCTGGGCACGTACGCCTCGTAGACCGCCCGCGCCAGCGGCTCGTAGAGGCGGACCTTGGCCTCCAGCTCCTTGCGATCACGAGTCAGAATGGCGTCGGCGATCAGCGTGTTGTAGATCGAGATCAGATCGCCCCCCGGGCTGTAGAGCGGATCGGTGAA
>DASWQX010000142.1:0-6536 GCA_036403495.1 Thermoanaerobaculia bacterium | reverse complement strand
CGGTCGTGGCGAAGATCCCGGTGGTCGGCGCGGAGCTCCGCGTGCTCCCGGCGGGCGGCCCAGAAGCGTCCTTCATGGCGATCTTCCCGCAGCTCCCGCCGGTCGTGGCGGATCTCCCGGCGATCCTCGATGCGGTCCCTCCAGCCGTCCGCCCGCGCCACGGGGGTGAAAGTGAAACCGATCAGCCCGGTGACGGCCAGGCAGAGAATGCTTTTCTTGATCTTCATGGCGAGACTCCTTTCTTGCGAGCCCTGATCTTCGTTGAGCTTCCTTGAACCTCTCGGCCGCTCCGGGCGGTCTCAAGGGTAGGAACCCGCCAGGGGAGTCTTTCCTGCGGCCGAGCCGATACCAGCACAGGGAAAATTGCTAAACTGACGATTGGGGAGCGCCGGTATCCATCCGACCTTGGAATCGACCTACGACTGGAGAAGACGATGAAAAAACTGCCGATCGTTCTCGCCTGTACCCTGCTGATGTTCGTCCTGGTCCCCAGCCTCCACGCCGCCCAGCCGGCGCCCGCGGCCCAGGTGGATCTGGCGCAGATCTTCGCGCCGGCCAGCTCCACCGCGACCGCGAGCCTCGCCGCCGATCCGGCCAAGACGATGCCGTCGGACCTCTTCCTGCCCGAGCCGAAGCTGGCGTGCACGGTGACGGTGTGCATCCGCGAATGCAATGACTGCCCGGCGGGCCATCACGGCATCTGCGTCAGCACCTCCACCTGCACCTGCGGTTGCAGCTAAGTCCTGCGCTTCGCCTCCCGAACCGGCCTCCCCAAGCCGTCTTTCCCTCACCGCACCACCGGCGGCAGCCGGCCGCGGGGGCTTGGAAGTCCTTGTTGCGGCATCTTGACGCCCCTTTTGTCAGGCATCATGATGCCTCCATGAGGACGACACTGACCCTCGACGAAGACCTTGCGCGGCAGTTGCAGGATATGGCCCGCCGTGCCGGCATCAGCTTCAAGGAACTCGTCAACGATACCTTGCGGAAGGGACTCAACCAGGGTGAGAAGCCATCGGCTCGGATTCCCAGGTTTACGGTGAAGCCCAAAGCCTGTGGATTTCGTAGCGGGATCGACCCGCTCCGGCTGAACCAGCTCAACGACGAGCTGGAGATGGAGGATTTCCAGCGCAAGCTGGCGGCGGGGTCGGCGAAGCGATGATCCTGCCCGATATCAATCTGCTGGTCTATGCCTACAACACGGACGCTCCCGGACACCGCCGCGCCAAGGTATGGTGGGAGGCCTGTCTCTCGGATCTTGATCCCGTGGGACTCCCGTGGGTCGTCCTCTTGGGCTATCTCCGGCTGATGACGAGCCGAAGCGTCCTGGTAGATCCCTTTTCCCCGCAGGAGGCGATCGGGCATATCCGTTCCTGGCTGGAGAGGCCTCAGGTCCAGATCCTCCATCCTGGACCTCGTCATCTCGAATTGCTGGACGGCTTGATGCGGGGCGCGCAAGCTTCGGGGAGTCTTTCCACCGACTCCCACTTGGCGGCCCTGGCGATCGAGCATCAGGCCGAGCTCCATTCGAACGACGGCGATTTCTCGCGCTTTCCTGGTCTTCGCTGGACCAATCCGCTCAAGTAATACCTCACCGCACGACCGGCGGCAGGCCGGCCGCGCGGGCCTTGCGGTCGAGGTCGCGGATCTCGCCGTTCCGCAGCTTTTCCCACTTGGCGAGCGACGCGTCCAGGCGCTTCCTGTAGATCTCGAAGACCTCGCCCTGCGGACCGGTGGGGGGGCCGTCGGCGCTCTCTAGATCGGTCGCCAGCGGGCTCAGGACGCCGGCGATGGCGGCGAGGTTGTCCTCTCCGCGCGCGCCGCGGCGGCGGGTACCCGGCGCGGACTGGAATCCCGCGATGTCGGCCGCGACCTGCCGGGCCGGCTCCTGGAGCGGTCCCTTCTCGGCGGCGAGGGTCTTGAGGCGATCGGCCACCGCGGCGAGCTCCTCCTGCGCCTCGGTCACCCGCGCCATGGCCGCCGCGACGGCGGTGTACATCTCGTGCTGCGCGACGAGTTGGGCGCGCGGCGTCTTGACCCGCGGGTCCATCTCGACCTTGAGAGGCTGGCTCGACGTCTTCCCGCCGGCGGTCAGGCGGACCTGGTAGGTGCCGGGGAGCGCGAAAAGGCCCTGCGGCAGCTCCGGCGTGTCGGCGCCGGGGACGGCGGCGATCGAGTAGTCGTACTCCAGGGCGCGCGGACGGGGGCCGCGGAGATCCCAGACGAAACGGTTGTGGCCCGGGCTCGCCGGCAGGGCCTTCGGCGCCTGCAGCCAGGCGTCGGCGAAATATTGTCCCGCCTCCGGCCGCTTGGGGACCTCGGCGCTGGAGAAGCTGCGCACCACCTTGCCCTGGGCGTCGACGATCTCGAGGGTGACCGGCCCTGAGACCCCGGCCGGAAGGAGATAGTCGATCATGGCGCCGGCGGGAGGGTTGAGCGTGCGCGGCTCGTCGAGCGGCAGCGGGGTATCTCGGTTCTGGTTGGAAACCAGACGATAGGCGGCGGCCGGCGGGAACAGGAGGACGGCGGCGGTGCGGTCCGCGGCGCCGAGATGGCGGAGCGGCGAGATGTCGTCGAGCACCCAGAGCGAGCGCCCCTCGGTGGCGGCGATCAGGTCGTCGCCGTGGAGCGTGAGATCGTTGACGCCGGTGGTCGGCAGGTTGAGCTGCAACGGCTGCCAGAGCTCGCCGTCGTCGAAGGAGACGAAGGCGCCCCGGCTGGTGCCGGCGAACAGCAGGCTCGGCTGGACGCGGTCCTGGCGGACGACGCCGACCCAGGCGTCCTCGGGCAGGCCGGAGATCGCGGCGCGCCAGGTCTTGCCGAAATCGTGCGTGATGAAGACGGAGGGGCGGAAGTCGTCCAGCCGGTGGCGGTCGACGGCGGCGTAGGCGGTGCCCGCCGAGATCGCCGAGGCGTCGATCTGCGCCAACCGGCTCCAGTCGGCGAGGCCGGGGGGAGTGACGTTCTGCCAGGTCTTGCCGCCGTCGCGGGTGAGGCGGATCAGCCCGTCGTCGGTGCCCACCCAGACGAGGTCCTTCTCGAGGGGCGAGGGCGCGATCGTGGAGATCACCCCGTAGCCGCACGCTTTGGCGCGCGAGACCGGAACGTCGCCCTCGCACTCCTTGGTCCCGGAGACGGCGCCGGAGAGGTCCGGGCTCGCCATCGTCCAGCTCTCGCCGCGGTCGGTGGAGCGGAAGAGCACCTGGGTGCCGAGATAGATCGCGTGGGGCGGCAGCGGAGAGATGGCGATCGGGGTGATCCAGGTGGTGCGGAAGCGCACCGAGGTCGGCCGCTGGCCGTAGCTGGAGATCGGCCATGGGGCCACGTTCCGCACCTGGCCGGTGCGGCCGTCCCAGCGCGAGAGGCGCCCGCCGAGGCCGCTGCCGAACACGGTGTCGGGATCGCCCGGGAAGGGGAGGTCGTAGTCGCGCTCGTCGCCTCCCACCGGGTGCCAGTCGCGGAAAGTGAGCTGGCCGTAGTCGCTGCGGCTGGCCACGCCGACCGTGCCGCTGTCCTGCTGGCCGCTGTAGATCCAGTAGGGGAAACGGTCGTCGGTGGCCACGTGGTAGAACTGGCCGGTCGGCTGGTTGTACCAGGTGCCCCAACTCCGGCCGCCGTTGACGGTGACCACCGTCCCCTGGTCGCTGGCCACGATCATCCGGTCGGTGCGCTCGGGATCGATCCAGAGGAAGTGGTAGTCGTCGCCGCCCGGCGCGCCGCGGAAGATCTCGAAGGTCTTGCCGCCGTCCGTCGAGCGCTTGATCGACTGCCCCATCGCGTAGACCGTGTCCCGGTTCCTGGGATCGACGGTGACGCTCGCGAAGTAGGCGGCGGTGAAGCTCGTCTGCGCGCTCACCCGGCTCCAGGCGCCGCCGCCGTCGTCCGAACGGTAGAGGCCGGACTCGGCGCCGGCGTCGACGGTGGCGTAGACCCGCGCGCCCTGGCTGCCGGGAGCGACGGCGAGCCCGATGCGGCCCATCAGGCCGGCGGGGAGGCCGTGGCCAGTCAGGTGCGTCCAGCTCTTGCCGCCGTCGGTCGACTTGTAGATCCCGCTCCCCGGTCCGACGTCGGGGGTGAAG
Source organism: Thermoanaerobaculia bacterium (assembly GCA_036403495.1). Lineage (GTDB taxonomy): Bacteria > Acidobacteriota > Thermoanaerobaculia > Multivoradales > UBA5704 > DATARR01. Next base: position 2,460 of record DASWQX010000142.1, on the reverse strand, counting down.
TAGGAGAGCCAGGGGTAATAGCGGACCTGCCAGGTCGCGGCGAAGATCGTGTCGGGAGCGCTCGGATCGGCGGAGAGGTCGACGGCGCCGGTGTCGTCGTTCACGAACAGCACCTTCTCCCAATTCTTGCCGCCGTCCGTGCTGCGGAAGACGCCGCGCTCGGGGTTGGGGCCGAAGAAGTGCCCCTGGGCGGCGGCGAGCACCACGTCGGCGTTGCGGGGATCGATCCAGAGGCGGCCGATGTGGCGGCTGGCGGCGAGGCCGCGCGCTTCCCAGGTCTGGCCGCCATCGGCGGAGCGGTAGACGCCTTCGCCCGCGGCGATGTCCCAGCGGCTGGTGACCTGGCCGGTGCCGACGTAGATCACCTTGGGATCGCTCGGCGCTATGCCAAGCGCGCCGATCGAAGACACCCTCTCGTGCTCGAACAGGGGGTTCCAGGTCCGCCCCGCGTCGGTGGTCTTGAAGACGCCGCCGTCGGCCGCGCCGAAGTAGAACGTCTCGGGCTGGCCCGGGACGCCAGCCGCGCAGGTCCCCCAGCCCCCGCGCAGAGGTCCGACGCTGCGCCAATGGAGCGCCGAATAGGCCTCCGGCGGCACGGGCGCGGCGGCGGCGAGGGTGGGTATCGTGGAGGCGAGAGCCAGGGACAGGACGAAAGACGAGACCAGACGGCAGAGCTTCATGGGGACCCCCTCAAGGAAAGTCGCTGCACGAGATGTTCTACAGGATATAGGGCACATCATCAATTCCCGGCTCCGCCGTCCGCCTCTCTCTGCGCGGCGTCCGCGCGAATTCCTCCAGGAATCCGAGCACGCGCCTCCGGTATTCTGCCCCCGCGAACCGTTCGAGATCCACGTGGCCCGCGCCCTCGACCAGCCAGAGCCGTTTGGGCTCGGGGGCCCGCGCGAAGAGGGCCCGCGTCTCGGCGGGCGTCGTGTGCCGGTCCTTCGTCCCCGCGATCACGAATACCGGACAGCGCAGCCGGCCGATGTGGTCGATAGGGTGGAGGGCGGACGGGGGGATGCCCAGCCGCGGCTCGAGTTGCGCCAGCAACAGGGACGCCAGCGGTGGGCCGAGGGGACCGAAGCGGATCCGGAGCCGGTTCCGCGTCGCCTCCTCGACCGTCGGATAGACCGACTCCAGGATCAGCGCGTCGAGATCGAGGGGAGGGTCCGCCAGTACCGCCGCGGCGCCGCCCAGTGAGACCCCGACGGCCGCTACCGGCTGGCCCGGGAGGTCGAGGTGGACGAAGTCGAGCGCCGCCCGCGCGTCCCGGCTCTCCAGGTAGCCGAAGGTGATGTGGTCCCCGGGGCTCTCGCCGTGCGCCTGGAAATCGAAGAGCAGCACCGAGAATCCCGCGTCCCGGAACAGCCGCGCCCGCTGCACCATGCTCAGCCGGTTGGCGCGGACCCCATGCATCAGAATCACCACGCCGCGCGACTCGACGGCGGGGCAGAGCCACCCCCGCAACCGGCTGCCGGACGCGCTGGGGATCTCGATGGGCTCGGCGCAGAGGTCGGAAGGAGCCTGCCCGATCACGGCTTGCCGGGGCGCCGCCAGCGCATACCCCACATAGAGGACGAAACCGAGAGCGGCGAGCAAGCCCCCCAGGACGAGCAGCAGGACGGTGCGGATCTTGCGGAGCGGGCGGGGCACGGGGCGAGCATACTGCTCGCCCGGGCATAAACGTCCTTCTACCTAATTCGATTACCGGTTTCCCGCGGAGCTTGAAGCGGCCTTTTCGGCTTCGAGCTGCCGGATGCGGGCCTCCTGTCCCGCGATCAAGGCCTGCTGCTCCTGGAAGCCCCGCACCAGGAGGGGAATGAGCTCCATGTAGTTAACACTCTTGTAGGTCTGCGCTGTCGCGCCCTCCTGTCCTTCCGCCGTTGGATAAGCGCTCTCTGTTACCAGACTGGACAGGATCTTCTCCAACTCCTGAGCGATCAGGCCGAGGTGCCTCCCCTCCGGCAGGCTCAGGCCGGGGTTTTCGTCGCGCCGGTAGGCGAAGCTCCGCGGCCGGAGGGCGCTCAGGGTCTGCACCGCGCCGTCGAGATCCTGAATGTCCTGCTTCAGCCGTTGGTCGGAAGGGTTGTGGATGACCCCCGTCACTTCAATGTCGCCCTGGAAGAAGCCCGCCCGGTTGAGCACGCCATTCTGCGCCGAAGCATAAATCCCGTAGGTCAAGGACTGACCCCCATCAGCTTCAGCATCAACCCCGATGTTTCGGCTGGCGTTGCCTGAGGCTTTCGCCGCCAGCGCGGTGTTGCGGAACGTGGCGCCCGAGGCTGTGGCCTCGATCGATTGGTTGATGTTGCCGATGCTGTCCGCCTGGGTTCGCAGGCCGGTGTTGTTGACGCTGGCATTGCTCGCGGAGGACTGGATGAGCGCGCCGAACCCGTTGCCGGCCGCCGTGCCGGCGAGCGCCACCCAGAGGCCGATGGGAAAGGAGTCGGTGGCGAGGGG